>CBINCZ010000057.1:0-9403 GCA_966249295.1 uncultured Gemmatimonadales bacterium | reverse complement strand
GCGTGAGGCGGCTAGACGGCTAGACGGCTAGGCGGCTGGACGGCTGGACGGCTGAAGAACCAGCCGTCCAGCCGCCTAGCCGCCTAACCGTCTAACAAGGGAACCAGCCTCGCCCTTGGCGGTATCCCTGCCTCCAGCTCCATGATCCCCACCGAGGGCGGCAGGTCGAATCGCTGGGGCCCCGCGCCGCCGGGATTCATCACCGTCACCACCACATCCACCAGTGTCAACAGCGGCCGATGCGTGTGCCCGAAGACAATGATTTCCGCCTCGGGGAAGGCGGCATTCAGCTTTTCCGGCGTCGGTGAGCCGAGCTGGTCGCCGTGAGTCACGACGATATCGAATCCATCCAGCCGGATGGATGCCACCTGCGGGAGCCGGGCCCGCAGATCCCAGCCGTCAGTGTTGCCGTACACTGCAGTCACCGGCGCGATCGCTTCGAGGTCGGTCAGGATGTCCGGCGGGCCTACATCACCGGCATGAAGGATGTGGTCCACGTCCTTGAACACATCGAACACTCCGGGCCTCAGGAGCCCGTGGGTATCGGAAATGACGCCGAGGCGCACGGTCAGCGCTCCTCGTCGCCCTGCCAGCGTGGACCGACCTGGATGTCCAGGCCCAGGTGATCCAGTACGCGCTGGACGATGAAGTCCACCAGGTCGCTCACCTGCCCGGGACGGTGATAGAACCCCGGCGCCGCCGGGATGATCGTAGCACCGGCTTCGGCGAGAAGGGTGAGATTGCGGAGGTGCACTAGCGACAGCGGCGTCTCCCGTGGCACCACGATGAGACGGCGGCGCTCCTTGAGGGTCACGTCTGCGGCGCGCTCGATCAGCGACCGGCTACTGCCGTGCGCGATGGCGGAGACCGTGCCCATCGAGCAGGGACACACCACCATGCCGGCGGTGCGCTGGCTGCCGGAGGCGGGGAGCGCGCCGCGATCTCCGTCGGGGAATGTGGTAACCGTGGACCAATCCCCGCCGGTGGCGGCCTGCAGCTCCTGCATGGAACTGACGCCGCATTCATCGCGGAGCAACCGCAGCCCATGCGAGGAGACCAGCAGCCAGACCGGAGCGCGCGAGCGGGCGAGCACCTTAAGCAGCCGTACCGCGTAAGGCGCGCCGCTGGCACCGGTAATGGCAAGGACAACGGGATACTGCTTCGTGTCGCTCATGCGAGCCGGTCCACCAGCGCAAAGAGAAACACCGTCACGCTCATCACGCCGTTCATGGTGAAGAAGGCCGCGTCGAGACGGCTCAGGTTGCCCGGACGCACGAGCTGGTGTTCGTAGGCAAGAATCCCCGCCGCCACTACCACACCGGCATAGTACCAGAGCCCGAATCCCGCCCCCCAGCCGAACAGGAGCAGCAGGGGAACGGTGAGGCCATGCAGCAGCTTGGCGACCAGGATGGCCCGTCGTTCACCCAGGCGCACTACCGCGCTGTGCAGCCCCTCCCGCGCATCGAACTCGGCATCGGGCAGGGCGTAGAAGATGTCGAAGCCAGCCACCCAGGTCGCGACGGCGAGTGTAATGGCGAGAAGCAGCCACCCGGGCCTGCTCCACGCGCCGGTGATCGCGAGATACCCGCCGACCGGCGCGATGGCGAGGCTCATCCCCAGCCAGAGATGCGGCCACCAGGTAAAGCGCTTGGCGAAGCTGTAGAGCATGATCCATCCCAGCGCGACCGGCGCCAGGAGGGCGCAGAGCGGATTCAGCAGTCCCGCCGCCGCCATGAACACGACGCCTGCGATGATGACCGAGGTCCACGCCTGGCGAAGCGTCAGCGTGCCGCTCGGCAGCTCGCGTCCCTGGGTGCGCGGGTTCCGGGCATCGTAGGCACGATCCGCGATGCGATTGAACCCCATGGCGACCCAGCGTGCGCTGCTGAAGGCGACGACGACCAGGATCACGCTGCGCATCGTGACCGGCGCCACTGCCGCCGCGGCGAGCACCCCCAGCAGCGCGAAGGGCAGCGCGAAGAGCGTGTGGGGCAGCTTGACGAAGTTGATGAAGCGGATGGGGAGGGAGCGGCCGTGGAAGGTCTGGCCTTCACGGGACGTGGGACTCGAGACGTGAGACACGGGCGCTTGATGACCGGTCATGGATTCGCGTCCCGCGTCCCGCGTCCCGCGTCCAGCCAACGATCCAGCCCCAGCGCTGGCATCATCGCATCCACCCGCTTCTTCGTCTCCTCGTCCATCGTGATCAGGTCGGGCCACTCACGGGTGAAGCCTTCATCGGGCCACTTGCGGGTAGCATCGATGCCCATCTTGCTGCCGAACGTGAAGTGCTGCGACGAGTGATCGAGCACGTCCACCGGCCCCCGGGTAAAAGTGACGTCACGCTCCGGGTCGATGTTATTGAGCGCCACCCACCACGCCTCGTCGGGGTCCTGCACGTTGACGTGCTTGTCCACGATGACCAGCACCTTCGCCAGCGCCATCAGCCCCTGGCCCCAGAGCGCGTGCATCACCTTGTAGGCCTGGCCCGGGTACTGCTTGTCGATCGAGACGAAGACAAGATTGTGGAAGATGCCGGCGGCCGGCATGTGGTAGTCCACGATCTCGGGCACGGTGAGCTTGAGCAGCGGGAGGAAGATCCGCTCGGTAGCGTGACCGAGGTAATAGTCTTCCATCGGCGGGCGACCGACGAGCGTGGCGGCGTAGATCGGATCGCGCCGCCGGGTGACGGCAGTGACGTGCACCCTGGGATAGTAGTCCGCCAGCGAATAGAACCCGGTGTGATCGCCGAATGGCCCTTCCAGCACGAGATCTTCAGCCGGGTCGATGTATCCCTCGATCACGAAGTCCGCTTCAGCCGGCACATCCAGCTCGCAGCTCACAGCCCGCGCCAGTTCCACCGGGCTCTTCCTGATGAATCCGGCAAAGAGAAATTCATCGATGCTCGGCGGCAGCGGCGCGGACGCCGAATAGATGCTGGCCGGGTCGCCGCCCACCGCAATGACGACCGGCATGCGTTCGCCCCGCTCGGCCATCTCCCGCCAGTGGGCCGCGCCCACCTTGTGGCGCTGCCAGTGCATGGCGAGCGTATCCCGGCCGAGGATCTGGACCCGGTACATCCCGACATTGCGCGTGCCGCGCACCGGATCCTGGGTGATCACCATGGGAAGCGTGATGTAGCGGCCGCCGTCGCCGGGCCAGGTGGTGAGGAAGGGCATGGCATCGAGATCGATATCGTCACCACGCGCCACCATCTCCTGGCAAGGCGGCCTGCCCCCCTTGACCCGGGGCGGAAACTTGGCCATTTCAGCGAGGCGCGGCAGCATGGCGAGCTTGCCGAAGAGTCCCTCCGGCACCTTCAGTTCCAGCATCTCACTGATGCGATCGCCGATCTCATCAAGCCGCTTCACGCCGAGTGCCAGCGCCATCCGGCTCATGGACCCGAAGAGGTTGATGGCGACGGGAAATTCGCTCCGGCTCCCGTCATCGAGAATCACGTGCTCAAAGAGCAGGGCCGGCCCGCCGCCGGGGGACTTCATGCACCGGTCGGCAATCTCGGCGATCTCGAGCCGGGCCCTGACCGGCTGGCCGATGCGCGCCAGCTCGCCAGCGCGGTCGATGGCTGAGAGGAATTCGGAGAGAGAATCCAGCGACAAGTTTGAGCCTCGTGAGTAGAAGCTGAAGGCTGAAAGCTGAACGCTGAAGGCTTTAAGCTTTCAGCCTTCAGCCTTCAGCCCCACATGCGCCACCGTCACCCCGCGCATGAACCGCCGATACGTCACAGCACTGAAGCCGGCGGCGGACATGCGCTGCGCCAGTGCATCGGGGTCGGGAAAGACCCGTGTTGACTCCGGCAACCAGTCGTAGGCATCGCTGTGCCGCGAGA
Organism: uncultured Gemmatimonadales bacterium; assembly: GCA_966249295.1. Taxonomy (GTDB): domain Bacteria; phylum Gemmatimonadota; class Gemmatimonadetes; order Gemmatimonadales; family GWC2-71-9; genus CAMLHP01. The sequence goes on along the minus strand of CBINCZ010000057.1, from coordinate 5,556 downwards.
CCAGCCGGCCGATCCGCGGCAGCACATGCTCGAAGTAGGCGAGGTACAGACCGCGCAACGGCTGCGACGGCGGGGTGCTCATCTCCAGCACCACAAGGCGGGCGCCAGGCTTCAGCACTCGCGCCGCCTCCCGGAACCCGGCATCGAGGTCGGCCAGGTTCCGCACGCCCCAGCCCACCATGGCGCCGTCGAAGGTCGCATCGGCGAAGGGGAGCTGCAGCGCATCGGCGCTCACCGGTGTCGCCCGGGTCGTCTTGCCGCGGCCCTGCTGGAGCATGGGCAAGGCGAAATCCGCCCCGATGATCCGGCCACGGAACCCCCGCTCGCGCGCGAGCGCGGCGGCAAAATCGAGCGTTCCGGCACACAGGTCGAGGTAGGTGCCTTCCGGTGCCCGTTCCCAGTCGAGCATCCGGAGGGCGGCGCGGCGCCAGCGCAGGTCCAGTCGCAGGCTGATGATCCGGTTGAGCCGATCGTAGGTGGGGGCAATGGCGCCAAACATCTCCCGCACATACTTTCTCTTGTCCGGACCGCCGGCGACTGGTAACTCTCGATCTGAGGCGAACATAGGCGCAGAATGTAGCCCGCTTCGAAGCCGCACCGCAAGCACGGACCGGCTCCCGTGAGCGCGCCGCAGGGTATCCAGGCGCTGACGGACCAGGAGGTGGTGGCTCTTGCGCGCGCCGGTTCCGAGGCCGCGTATCGTGAGCTGCTGCGCCGCTATGAGCGTCCCATCTTCTCGCTCATCTTCCGCATGGTGCGCGACCGGGAGTTGAGCGAAGATCTCTCGCAGGAAACCTTCGTCAAGGCGCTCAATGCGCTGGAGTCGTACCGACCGGAGTTCAAGTTTTCGTCCTGGATTTTCAAGATCGCCAACAACACCGCCATCGACCACCTGCGACGGCGTGAGCTGAACACGCTCTCACTCGAAGGGTCGCCGCACGCGGCGACACCCGAGGCGATCGAGGCCACCGCGCTGCAGATCGGCGCGCGGCAGGAAACCCCGCTCGAGACAGTCGAAGCCAAGGAACTGGGCGGCCAGATCGAGGCGGCCATCGGTGCGCTCCGTCCGGAATACCGCGCCTGCATCCTGCTCCGGCACGTGGAAGGCAGGCCGTATGAAGAGATCGCCGACATCCTCGACCTGCCACTCGGCACCGTCAAGACCTACATCCACCGCGCCCGCAACGAGTTGCGGGAGCTACTGGGCCATCTCCGCGAATGAAACATTCCCTTTTGACGCTCCGTAGGAGGGCACACTTATGACTGGGCCCCGGCAGCACCTCACACCCGACGAGATTGACTCGCTCCTTGCGGGCGAGCCCACTCCGTCGCAGCTCGAGCACCTGAGCGACTGCGCCGAATGCGCCCTGCTCCTGGGGCAGCATCGCGCCGTGGTCGCATCGCTCGAAGCGCTGCCGCATTTCGAGCCGGGCGATGAATTCGCCGACCAGGTCATGTTCCAGGTTGCGGTGCCGGATCCGTTCGCCATGCGCTCGATGGCTACGGCACGGCGCCGGATGCTCGAAACCGGCCGAAGCCGCGCGCTGGTGGCCTCGGTTGCCGTCGCCCTGGTGGGCATGATGGCGGCAAGTATCATCTGGACTGCGCTCAATCGCGAGGTGCTCACCTCGACCGGTAGCTGGCTTGGCAGTGAGGCCACCCAGTGGTTCTGGGTTGCGGTGCGCGGTGCCTTTGCCAACGTCACGGAGCAGCCCTGGTTCGACACTGCACGCCGAGCCTTCGGCGCCCCAGCCCGGCTGGCTGCAGTCTCGGCCTGCATCATGTTCCTGTATGTTGTCGGCCTCATGGCGCTCCGGCGCCTGATGGCAATTCCATCGGAAGGAGCGGCGCATGCGGGCGCTTAAGGCGGTGCCCGGCGCGCTGCTCCTCCTGATCCTTTCCTCGCCGCCGCTGCACGCCGGGTTACGCCCCGACGGCGTGGGCAGTGTCGCGTCGGACATCTGGAATTTCCTGCAGCAGATCCGCGGCGTCGCCCAGGACGACTCGGTCCCGGCACGGCGCGAGGTCGAACACCCCATTGCCATTCCCGCCGCGGGAGCCAACGGCCCCGTGATCGACCTTTCGGATCTCTCCCGTCCGCTGGACCTGGAGCGCGAGCTCGGCCGGCTGGGTACGCTTCCCGATTCGGCAATCAGGGTGACCATTCCGGGGGGCACTGCCCGCCTCGGCTCCTACAGCGTCGGATCGGAGCAGTCGCTGGCGGGGCACCTGCTGGTGCTTCGGGGGGATGCGGATATTTACGGGCGCCTCGACGGCAACCTCGTCGCCTATGACGGCGACATCGTCCTGCACCCCGGTGCCATCGTCGCGGGCGACGTCCTCGCCGTGCATGGCCGGGTACAGAATTCGGGGGGAGAGATCCAGGGCGAGTCCCGGATCCTGGCTGCTGCATCGACAGCGGCGCAGGCAAAGCCTCCACGCTCGGCGCTGTCCCTCACGTTCAGCCGGCTGGTGGGCGTCATCGGGGTCTTCCTCGCCCTCGCCTGTCTCGGCTGGGCACTCTCTGTCTTTGCTCCAGTGCACCTGCAGATCGTCTCCGACACCACCTCACACAATTTTGGCCGTGCTTTCGTTACCGGGTTGATCGGGCAGATCCTCCTGCTGCCGACGTTCGGCATGCTTGTCGTCGGACTGGTCCTGAGCGTGGCGGGCATACTGCTGCTGCCGTTCGCCGTGATTGTGTATGCCCTGCTCGTGATTGTGGGCGTCGTGGGCGGATTTCTCGCCATTGCCCACGCCATGGGTGAAACCTGGACCAGGCGGCGGCAGGCCGCCGGTGTCATGCTGGGTAACCCGGGCAGCACCCGATTCGTCATGCTGGGCCTCGCGGTCACCGCAGCGTTGTGGCTGGCGTGGGCGCTGGTGGGATGGGTGCCGGTGGCCGGCAGTGTGGTGCGGGGAGCAGCGGTACTGCTCACCTGGCTGCTCGCGACCACGGGGCTGGGCGCCGCCATGCTGTCGCGCGCTGGGGTGAAGGAAAATTTTGCGGGGCGGATCATTCCGCCCGAAGCGCTCACGGACGAATATCTCTGGGCCACGCCCCGCTTCGGTGTTCCGGCGGCACGCCGGCCGGGAACGCCGGTGCCACCGCGCCAGCGATGAGGGCCGTACTGCTCGCGCTCGCCCTCGGTGTGGCGAGCGTACCGCTCCTCGCTGCGCAGGAGATGCGGGACTATTCCGTGTCGCGCCAGCGGCATGGTGAAGGGCGGCTCAACGCCCGCCTGGATTTTGCGGCCGGCAGTATCACGGTTGCTGCCGGCTCCCCCGATGTCCTCTATGCCATGCAGTTGCGCTACGATCCCGAGCGCTTCCTTCCCGTCAGCCGCTTCGATGGTGGCGACGGATCCCTGACGCTGGGGATCGAGAATGCCGGCAAGTCCGGCCTCCGGGTGGCCTCGCGTGCGCAGCTCACACAGACCGCCGCCGTGCTGCTCAATCCGGCCGCACTGGTATCGCTGGAGGCAAACCTCGGCGCTGCCAATGCCCGGCTCGAACTGGGCGGGCTGCGGCTGAGCGACCTGAAGCTCGAGTCCGGCGCGACCCAGGCCACCGTCTCCTTCAGCCGGCCCAACCAGATTCGCTGCTCCACGATGACAATTGAGGCGGGCGCCGCTGAGCTGCTGCTCGACCGCCTGGGCAACAGCCGATGCGGCCAGATCAACGTCTCCGGCGGTATGGGCCAGATGACGCTCGACCTGCGGGGAGCGTGGGGCCAGCCGAGTGCAGTGTCGGTCAAGATGACCGTGGGCAAGCTGGTGCTCCGGATCCCGCGCTCGGTGGGCGTGCGGGTGCGCTCGGAGCGGTTCCTGTCGAGCTTCCCGTCGACGGGCTGGACCCGGAGCGGCGATGCGCTCCTGTCGCCCGGGTACGCCTCGGCCAGCCAGCACGTAGATCTGGCGCTGGAGACGGCCTTGGGAGATGTTGGGGTGGAGTGGGTGAGATGAGCTAAGAGCTGAGAGCTAAGAGCTGTGAGCTCGCAACACATGGCTCTTAGCTCTTAGCTCTCAGCCCTCAGCCCTCAGCCCTCAGCTCTCAGCCCACATCGAGGCTCCATGACTCCCCTGCAAACCCTCGGCTTTGCCCTCGGGACGTCCTTTGCGTCGGGGCTCAACCTCTACGCCACTGTCGCGGCGGTGGGGTTGTTCGAGCGGTTTGGCCTGGTGCAGCTGCCGCCGTCACTGCACGTCCTCTCCAATCCCGTGATCATCGGGATCGCGCTCGCGCTGTTCGTCATTGAATTCATTGCCGACAAGATTCCGCTGGTGGACAGCGCCTGGGACGCGGTCCACACCTTCATCCGGCCGCCGGCGGCGGCGCTGATCGCGTGGTCATCCTTCGGATCGGTGCCTGAAGTGTGGAAGATCGGCGCCGCCCTGCTGGCCGGCAGCGTGGCGCTCACCTCGCACGGGGCCAAGGCCTCGGCGCGCGCCGCGGCCAATACCAGCCCCGAGCCATTTTCCAACTGGCTGCTGAGTTTGGGCGAGGACGCTGTCGCGGTGTTCCTCAGCTGGATGGCCGCCCAGCATCCCATCCTGACGGCTGCGATCGTCGTGGTGCTCGTGATCGTCGCCGTACTGGTGATCCGTGCGCTCTTCAAGTTCTTCCGGAGCGCCGTGAGGAATGTGCGGGAGGGATATCGGAGGGCAGTGGCGGCGATGGATGGGCAGGATGGGCAGGATGGGCAGGTAAGGTCTGGCTAGCGCCGACCCGCCCATCGTGCCCATCCCGCCCATCCCGCCCATCCTGCCCATCCCGTCACCCCAGCCTCGCCCTCACCCGCCCACCCACACCGATGCCGAGGCGGCGGGCTGCCGAGCCGTCGCGGACAGCGACCTCCACGTGCCCGTCAGAGCCCACATACGCCAGGAGCGCACCTGTCGCGACGTCGCCGAAGGTGCGGCGAAGGCCGCCGATCTCGACCCCCTCGACCTCGAGTACCGCGTAGTCCGGCATGTTCTCGGCAGTGAAATTGGTGACCAGCGTTCCGAAGCGATCCACATAGATCACCTCGCCGATGAGCGTCTTGCCTTCGTGGAATGGCTCGCGGGTGGCGAGCCGCTCGGGCATGCCGGCGAACGGGGGACCCAGCTCACCAAGCGCAGTACCCGACGCGAGCCGCGCGGCCGCTGGCGCAAACAAGTCCCGTCCGTGAAATGTCGGTGCCGCCCAGTCGGGCTCGGCGAGCACCACGGCGCGCACCGGCGCATCCCGCATCACGAACGAAAAGAGCCCGTTGTCGGGCCCGATGAAATAGTGACCATGTGCGCTGAGCGCGAGTGCCGCGCGCGCCGTGCCGACGCCCGGATCTACCACAGCCAGGTGCACCGACCCACGCGGGAACGCGCGCCAGGCGCGATCCAGCACGTAGGCCGCGGCGCGCACATCGCCGGGTGAAATGGCGTGGGAGACATCCACCAGCGTCGCATCGGGCGCCGACGAGAGGATGACGCCCTTCATCTCCGCCACGTACGAGTCGGCGGTGCCGAAATCGGTGAGCAGCGTGATGATCATGGGCGCGCGCCCGGCGATCAACTG
>CBINCZ010000056.1:0-9526 GCA_966249295.1 uncultured Gemmatimonadales bacterium | reverse complement strand
AGCACTTCCAGCAAGTCGGTGTCGCGTTCGATGGCGACGACCCGGCAGCCGAGTTTCAGCAACTCAGCGGTGAGTCCGCCCGGCCCCGGCCCGATTTCCACCACGGTATCACCCGGGCCTGCGAGTGTGGCCGCGGCAATGCGCCGCAGGATGGAGGGATCGAAGAGAAAATGCTGTCCCAGGCGACGCTTGGCGCGAGGCGGCCTCACAGCTTCAGGACGAGCATGGTGCGGTCGTCGCCCCGGCCTGCCGCAAACGCGCTCGCCTCGGCGAGCACGGCGTCCACGATCGCCTCGGGCTCCGCATCGCGCATGGACTTCACCACGTTGAGCACCCGCGCTTCGCCGAACCTCTCGCCCTGGACATTCTGCGCGTCCTCCAACCCATCGGTCCAGAGGCAGAGGAGGTCACCCGACGGGTCCCAGGGAATCACCTGCCGCTGGATGTCGCGCACGCCGGCGAGCCCCAGCGGGGGTGCTGTGGCGCCCAGCCGCTCCGCCGATTCCCTGCCGACACGGAACGCATGCGGATGACCGGCGTTGGCGAAAATCAGCTGTCCCTTGGCCCTGTCCAGCATGCCGTAGAAGACCGTGAGGTACATCTCGGTACGCTCGAGCTCGCCGCTCAGCCCTTCGAGCATCGCGGCGAGGGTCTCATCCGGCGTGATCGGCGCGGCGGCGTGGATACCCGCCGCACTCAGCACCAGCGCCATGATGAGCGCCGCCGAGAAACCATGCGACGAGACATCGCCAATCATCACGCCGACACGACCGTTGCCCAGCCGGGAGAAGGTGTAGAAGTCACCCCCCACCCACTCGGCGGGTACGCAGCGTGCGGCCACGGTGGCATCGCCATGGAGTACGGCCGGTGACGGAAGGATCCGGCGCTGCAGGTCGGCCGCCAGCTCGAGTTCCCGACGCAGCCGCTGCTGGGTGCGCGCCCGCGCTACCAGCCGGGCATTCTCCACGGCGACCGCTACGAAGTTGGCCACCGTCGTCACCAGCCGCCGTTCCGCCTGCGTAAACCGGTCGCCGCCAGTGCGGTCGGTGAAGTTGAGCACGCCCACGCAGCGAAGCGGGATGCCGGGGGCGGCATAGCGGATGGGGACACTGAGATACGAGGAGCCGGTGTAGCGCCGGGCGGAACGGGTATCGCGGGCCGCACGCGCCTCGGCCACCTGCGTCCGGAACACGCGGGCTGCGATGCTGGTGGGATCGTCCACTGGCACCGGCTCTACTTCGCCGGCATTGAACCCGATGGTGGCAACGGTGAGCAGCGCCTGCTGGCGTTCGTCGTGCACCATGATGGAGGCGCGGCGCGCGCCCACGACCGCCGCAGCTTCACGGATGATGGTCTCGGCCGCCTCGGTCAGACTGACCGTGCGGCCCAGGATCTCGCTGATGCCGTAGAGCAGTTCCACTTCTTCCCGGCTGTTGGCCAGCAGCGGCCCGACGACAGTGGCGATAGCCGGTGCCAGCGCCGGAGCCCGCACCGCGTCGATTGCGGAGAGCTGCAGCCATGCACCGGGCTCGTCGGGCAGCGGCTCGAACCAGGCCCGGCCCTCGGGAGTCTGGACAGGACCCGCCATGAGTGGCGGGACCGGGCTCCAGCCGTCCACGGCCCCGCCCACGGGTACGGCGCGATCGCCCTCCTCCTTCCAGATACGGAGCTGCGCGCCTGCCAGCGCGCCGAGGGCGTCGAGCGCCGCCCGGAGCGGAGTCAGCGGCGGTGCAGGATGACGCAGATGGAGTTTCCCCGTTCGTTGAAGGCGACCTGGTCGGCCAGGTGTCGGATGAGGAAGATGCCACGGCCGTGCTCTTCGAGGATATGCTGCGGCGTAATCGGCTCCGGCACGGCCGCCGGATCGAAGCCGGGTCCCTGGTCGGTGACATCGATGCGGATGTCGGGTGCGCGGAGGAGGACCGCGACCTGCACCGATTTGGCGGGATCCTGGCGGTTGCCGCGCACGATCGCGTTGGCGATGGCCTCGGCCAGCACCACCTCGAGCCGGAACCGCAGCCGGCCATGCTCCTCGCCCCCACCCAGGCAATGGTAGGTGAGCAGGGCGACGGCCTCCTCGATACATGCCACGTCGCTGGGGAGGCGCAGCGTGATCCGGGCGCCGGGCCCGGTTTCATCGGTGATGCTGCTCCGCCGGACGCAGAGCCGGAGCGACGTCATGCGCCGCTCAGAAGCCGGCGAGCGCCTCGCTCGCCGAGGGCGAAATACTGAAGAGGGTATCGAGCTTGGTCAGCTCGAAGAGGGCCCGCAGGTCGTCATTGAGCCCGCCAAGGCGGAGGTCCCCGCCGCGTTCGCGCACCTGCTTGGCAATGGTCACCAGCGCACCGAGCCCGGACGAGTCGATGTAGCCGGTTTCGCCGAAGTCGAGCACGAACCGCCGGTCGCCGGCCTCGAGCCGCTCGGCCACCAGCGTCTTGAGTTCCTGGCGATTGTTGACGGTGAGCTGCCCTTCGGAGCGGATCACCGCGATATCGTCCTGCCGGGATGCGGAAAAGCTCATGCCGATGCTCCTTCAGTACGGTCGGCCTGCAGCGCAACGAGCGCCGTCACGTGAACAATATCCTCGACGCTGGCGCCGCGGGATAGGTCCGACACCGGTCGCGCCAGTCCCTGCAGGACCGGGCCGATCGCGGCCGCGCCGGCGAGGCGCTGCACCAGCTTGTAGGCAATGTTTCCGGCGTCGAGATCCGGAAAGACCAGAATATTGGCGCGGCCGCCCAGGGGCGACCCCGGCGCCTTCCGGGCCGCCACCTCGGGCACCAGCGCGGCGTCGCCCTGCAGCTCGCCATCGGAAGGAACGCCGGGCGCCAGTTCGGCGAAGCGGGCCGCGGCCTCGCGCATCCGGTCCACCCGTGGTCCCGACGCGCTGCCCGCAGTGCTGTAGGACAGAAAGGCCACCCGCGGATCGTCTCCCACCAGCCGGTGGCGGTCGCGGGCCGCCGCGAGTGCGATCTCGGCCAGCTGCTCCGGCGTCGGCTCCGGGATGACCGCACAATCGGTAAACGTGTACACCTGCGGGCCCAGCACCATGTAGAAAGCCGAGCTGGCGACGCTGATGCCGGGCGCGGTGCCAATGGCCCAGAGTGCCGCGCGTACGACCTCCGCGGTCGGGCGCACCGCGCCAGCCACGCAGGCGTCGGCCTCGCCCAGCGCGACGAGTCCGGCGGCAAAGTTGAGCGGGTCGGCCGCCAGGTCCAGCGCCTCCACGCCGTCTCGCACGCGGTCGGGCCGCCGCGCGCGCAGGTGCTCCGCCACCTGGAGCCGCCGCTCATCCTCTGCCGGGTCGATCCCGCCCGGCCCCACCATGATCGGCTCCACGATGCCAATTTCTTCAAGCTTCTCAACGGCCAGGACAACACGGGCGTCTTCCGCTTCCGCGAAGGCCACCCGGACTCGTCGTCCGGCAGCGCGCTGCAGCAGTTCTTCAGGAAAAGTCATGACTGAAATCGCGCGACCAGGGCACGCGCCACTGCGGGATGGACAAAGGGGGACACATCGCCGCCGTAGCGCGCCACTTCGCGCACCAGGCTCGAGCTGAGGAAGGTGAGATCAACGGCCGGTACCAGGAAGACGGTTTCGAGCTGGTGATTCAGCTGCCGGTTCATCAGCGCCATCTGGAACTCGAAATCGAAATCGCTCACGGCACGCAGCCCACGCACCACCGTCGTGGCGCCGCGCGCACGAGCGTAGTCCACCAGCAGTCCCTCGAAGCTGGCAAACTCGATCCGTGCATCCTCACCGATGCTCTCCCGCAGCATGGCCAGCCGCTGCTCCACCGGGAACAGGGGCACCTTGGCACTGTTGATGGCCACCGCCACGATCAGCCGGTCGCAGAGCGCCAGGCTCCGCCGGACGAGATCCTCGTGGCCGCGCGTCGGCGGATCGAAGGAGCCGGGGTAGATCGCCATTCGGGTCATGGCGCCCTGAAGAAGGTAAGAGCGGTGTCACCGTAGCGGCGGGTCTCGCCACCCGGTAGCGGGTCATCGGCGGAATGTTCAATCGAAAGAATGCCCGCAAACGGCGCTGCGCGAAAGTGCGAGGCAAGCCGCTCGGCAAGCCCGGTGCCATAGGGAGGATCGGCGAAGGCCACCTCATAGGCGTCCGCCGAAAGCCCCTGGACAAATCGCAGCGCGTCTGCCCGGTGCACCGCCGTACGCCCTTCCGCCCGGAGCGCCTCGATGTTGGTGCGCAGCGCGACCAGCGAACGGGGAGAGATTTCCACGAAGACCGCCGACGCCGCACCCCGGGAGAGCGCCTCCAGCCCGAGGGCGCCGCTTCCGGCGAAGAGATCGAGCACCTTGGCACCCGGCAAGTCGGCGGCGAGGATGCTCATCCAGGCCTCGCGCACCCGGTCGGCCGTGGGCCGCACCCGGCTGTCGGCCGGTGGCACCAGACGGCGTCCGCCGAACTCTCCGCCGACCACTCTCACCCGGCGCCAGCCGGTGCCAGCGCCAGGAGCCGGGCCTGCAGGCTGGAGCTGCCGTTCCACTCGTTCATCTCGAGCCGGAACGCCGCATCCACCGGATCGGTCGGGAGCCAGGTGACGCGATCGGCCCAATTGAAGCCGATGGCGGGAATGCGCGTGAAGCCCTCGAGCAAGGTCGCCTTGAGGTGGCCGGAGCCCACGCGCCGGGCCGATGCAAGCTGGGCCCCGCGTACCCCGAAGACAGGGGCAGGATTGCCGGTGCCGCATGGCTCGAGGTGGCGGCTCAGGCGCTCGAGGTCCTCGGTAGCTTCTTCAAGGGTGATGACGAGGTCGATCCGCTGTTCCAGCCCGAGATCGTCGGGCCGCAGTCGCTCGCGCGCCACCGATGCAAACTGCTCCCGGAATGCGGCCAGATTCTCTCTCCGGATGGTGAGACCTGCCGCCATCCGGTGGCCGCCGTAACGCTCCAGCAACGGGCCGCACTCGTGCAAGGCCGCGTGCAGGTCGAATGCGGAGATGCTCCGGCCCGATCCCTTGCCGATATCGCCGTCAAAGGCGACCAGGAATGTGGGCCGTCCGTAGCGTTCCACGATCCGCGACGCGACGATTCCCACCACACCCGCGTGCCAGCCATCGCCGCTCAGGACGAAGGCGGCGTCGCGATCGGGATCCATGTCCCGTTCCACCTGCTCCACCGCCTCCTCCAGGATGCGCTGGTCCAGCGCCTGGCGGCGGTCATTGAGCACGCCGAGCGAGGCGGCGATAGCGTCGGCTTCGGCCTCGTTGTCGGTGAGCAACAGGCGCACGCCATCCGACGCGTCACCGATGCGACCGGCAGCGTTGAGGCGGGGCCCGAGGATGTAACCGAGATGGCCGGCCCGGATTTCCTTTCCGGCGAGCCCGCTCGACCTGACCAGGGCGCGCATGCCGGGCCACCGGCTGCGGGCCAGCACCTTGAGTCCGTGCTTGACCAGGATCCTGTTTTCCCCGATGAGTGGCACTACGTCCGCCACGGTGGCGAGGGCGACGAGATCGAGCAGGTGCAGGTGGAGGTTGGCCGGCAGGTGGAGCGCGGGAATCAGCGCCTCGACCAGCTTGAATGCGATGCCGGTACCGCAGAGCTGGTTGAGTCCCGAGGTGTCATCGGCGCGCTGGGGATCCACTACAGCGGTCGCATCCGGCAGCGCGGGACCGGGCAGATGGTGATCGGTGACCACGACCTCCATCCCCTGCCCTCGCGCCGCGGCGACCGCATCAACCGCGGTGATGCCACAATCGCAGGTGACGATGAGCGAGACACCGGCTTCGGCCGCCGCCGCCACACCCGCCGTTCCAAAGTCGTAACCATCACGCATCCGGTGTGGCACGAACGGCACCACGTCGGCTCCCCCTGCCCGCAGGGCGCGGGTGAGCAGCGCGGTGGCGCACTGACCGTCCACGTCGTAATCACCGTGCACCATGATGCGGCGGCCTGCGCGCACGGTGGATGCGATCGCCTCGACCGCGCGGTCCATGTCGCGCAGGGAGAGCGGATCCTGCAGCTGGTCGAGCGAAGGCCGGAGATATGCACGCGCTGCGTCAGCGGTCGCGAAGCCCCGTTGCACCAGCAGGCGGGCCAGCGCCGCCGGCAGGCCGAGCTCCTGCGCCAGCGCCGACGCACGGGCGGCATCTGCCGCCTCGGCGATGCGCCAGCGCAGGGGAGGACAGGGGAATGGTGCCGTCATCCGCTCCGCCGCGCCCGGCGCTGGAAGTCACGGGCTGGCCCCGCCAGGGGATAGCGCAGCTTGAATTCATCAACCCGCCGGCGCCGCTCGACCGGGTCGGTGAGGGCCTGAATGGCACGCCACTCCGGACCCGAGATGATCATTTCCGCCGTTGTGGTAAACATGTCGTCGATGTTTGCTCCATCAAGCTCGGCAGCGGACTCGCGGAGCCGCGACCAGAGCAGTTGTGCGCGGTGCGAGAGATGTTCCGGCGGCTGGTCGGCCAAGCTCGCGTCGGCGAGGATGGCCTGAAAGAGCTCGCGATGCTCCGGCAGCTCGAACGCATCAGCCGGCACCAGCTCCACCGCACGGCTGCGGAAGGTCGGCGCTGCCACCAGCACACGCAGGAATTCCCACTCGGCGCGCACAGGGGCGGTTCGCGACGGCTCGGCACCTCGACGGCTCGGCGGCTCGCCCCGGTTTTCACCGGGGTGACCGGCTCGGCGGAGCGAGGGCTCGGCGGCGTGCTGCGTTGGAGCAAAGCGCAGTTCGCGCTCCAGCACATCCTTGGATACTCCGCTCCGTTCCGCGACGCGGGAAAGATAGAGCTGCCGCGTGATCGGATCCGCCGCCGCCCGGATGGTGGGCAGCAGGCGATCGAGTGCCGAACGACGGCGCTCGAGGTCCTCGAACCAGCCCTTCTCGGCGAGCAGCTGGATCTTGCGCTCCAGCACATCCACGGCATCCGCCACCACACGGCGCACCGCCTGGGCGTCACCCTGCCGCATCATAGTGTCGGGATCCTCACCCGCCGGCATCGTGGCGACGCGCACCCGAACACTTTGACGCAGCAGCTCGTCGGCGGCGCGGAAGGTGGCACGCAGCCCGGCGCTGTCGCTGTCGTACAGCAGCGTCACCTGCTGGGTGAAGCGCCGGAGCAGTGCGGCCTGGTCGGGCGTGAGGGCGGTGCCAAGCGGCGCGACGACGTTTTCGATGCCGTTCAGGGCCAGGGCCAGCACGTCGAAATAGCCCTCGACCACGAGGGCCATCTCCTCTTTCCGGATGGCGTGCCGTGCCGCGTGGAGGTGATACAGCATGCGACCCTTGTGGAAGATGGCCGACTCGGGTGAGTTGAGGTACTTGGGCTCGCCGTCGCCCATGATGCGCCCACCGAACGCCACTACGCGGCCGCGGAGGTCACGGATCGGGAACATCACCCGATTCCAGAACTTCGCGGACACCGAGCCGTCCTCACGCTTCCCTGCGAGCCCGGCGGCGATGAGCGTTGCGTCCTCGATGCCCAGCGTGTGCATGGCCTCCAGGAAGGCCTGGCCGCGGGGCGAGAAGCCCAGGCCCAGTTCGCCTGCTGTCTCCGCGCTGATGCCACGGCCTTCGAGGTAGCGACGCGCCTGTGTGCCCGCGTCCCCATCGAGCAACTGGCGCGTGAACCAGTCCTGTGCCGCGCTCACTGCCGTGTACAGCGGCTCGTTGGGATCGGGCCCCTCGGTGCGCTGGCGATCGGGAATGGTGATGCCAACCCGCCGCGCCACGTCCCGGACCGCGGACGGATAGTCCATGCCGAATCGCTTCATCAGGTAGGTGAAGACGTCCCCGGCTTCGTGGCAGACATAGCAGTAGAACATCGCCTTCCGGGGGATCACGGCGAAATTGCGATGGGTACCGCCGTGGAAGGGACAGGGACCGCGCCAGTCGGCGCCGGTGCGCTTGAGCTGCACCGATTCGCCGATAATGCCGAGGATGTCGGCACTGTCGCGCACCTGCTCGATGATGTCGTCCGGAATCATCCTGCCTCAGTCCCCGAATTCGACAATGGTGACGCCGGTCCCGCCTTCATTGCGGGGAGCGTAGCCCGCGCTCCGGATGCGACGGTCGCGCTTGACGGTACGGCGGACCCGCTCGCGCACCACGCCCGTGCCCATGCCGTGAATGATGCGGAGCGTGGGATGCTCGGCGAGGATGGCCGCGTCGAGCGCCGCAAGCGTCGCCGCTTCTGCCTCGTCGCCGGTCATGCCCCGAAGATCGATCTCCATTGGTGCCGAGACGGTCGGCATGTCGGGACTTCGAGCCGACTCGTCGCGCGTCCTGCGTCCCGCGACCCGCGTCAAGCCTTCAGCCGGCACCACCATCCGCATGGCGCCCGCAGCAATGACCGCCTTCCCGTCACCGCGCAATTCGAGCACCGTGCCGCGCACGCCGGCGCTGGTCTCAACAGTGTCACCCGCACCGAGTCCGGAGAGGTCGCCGCCAGCAGCAGCCAGGGGCTCGTGGTCGTCGGCGAGCCGCTCGCCCTCCGCCCGGATCTCATCTTCCAGGACTCGGCGCGCCTCCCGGGCACGCTCCTCATCCACGGCACCCTTCGCCGCGGCCAGCGCCGCTTCGACCGTGCGACGCGCGGCCAGCAGGTGCTCGCGGGCTTCCCTGCGTGCCCGCTTGTCCGCGTCCCGCTCGCGCTGGTCGAGTTCCAGGGCACGGGCATTGTCGCGCTCCTCGCGAGCCGCCAGCCGCTCGTTCAGTTCCGCCGCCGCCCGCTCACGCTCGGCCAGCTCGATCTCCCGGCGTTCGACCTCGCGTTGGCGCTCCTCGACGGACGCCAGCAGCGCATCGAAGCTGCGCTCGGCGCCGGGGACGCGTTCTTCCGCGCTGGCCAGCACGTCGGGCGGGAGGCCCAGCCGCCGCGCGATCGCCAGCCCGTAACTTCGGCCCGGAATCCCTTTCTGAAAATGATACGTGGGTGTGAGCGTCGCCGCGTCGAACTGCAGCGAGGCATTCACCACGCCAGGCTCCTCCTGGGCCAGGGTCTTGAGCTGGCCCAGGTGGGTCGTCGCCAGCGTCAGCGCACCACGACGGGTGAGCTGGGTGATCGACGCGGCCGCCAGCGCCGCGCCTTCGGCCGGGTCGGTGCCGCTGCCGATTTCGTCCAGTAGCACCAATGCCGTGTGATCCGCCTGGTGCAGGATGTCGCCGAGCGCGCGCACATGTGCGCTGAAGGTGGAGAGACTCGCCGCGATGCTCTGCCGATCGCCGATATCCGCGGCAAAGAGACCGAACACGGGAAGCGCCGACTGTTCCGCCACCGGCGGGACGATCCCGCTCTGGGCCAGCGCACTGAAGAGCGCCACGGCCTTGAGCAGGACGGTCTTGCCACCGGTGTTGGGGCCGCTCACCAGCAGTGTGCGCTCGTGCTCGCCCATCTTGAGGTCGAACGGGATCACCACCTGTTCCTGGGCCAGCAGCAGCGGGTGGCGTCCGCGAACGATCTGGAGCCCTGCCGGCGCCGGGGAAACCGCCGGGGCATGGGCATCGAGTTCCGCGGCCCATCGAGCGCGCTACACGAGATCATCCACTGCGATGCACA
>CBINCZ010000055.1:0-9701 GCA_966249295.1 uncultured Gemmatimonadales bacterium | reverse complement strand
CCCGTCCTGCCCGTCCTGTCTACCATCCAAAACATTCCGTAGCGTTCAACTTGTAACTCGTATCACGTGCAGTTCATATATGCGTATTGCCCAGGTTGCTCCACTCTACGAAAGCGTGCCCCCCAAGTACTACGGCGGCACCGAGCGCATCGTCTCCTACCTGACAGAAGAGCTGGTCCGACAGGGCCACGACGTCACGCTGTTCGCCAGCGGCGACTCCGTCACGCGGGCGCGGTTCGTCAGCGGCTGTCGCCGATCGCTCCGGCTCGACAAACATTGCGTGGACCAGTTGGCGCACCACGTGGTGATGCTGGAGCAGGTTTATCGCCGGGCGGCCGATTTTGACGTGATCCATTTCCACGTCGACTATCTCCACTTCGGGCTGTCCCGGCGGGAGCTTGTGACCCGGGTGACCACCCTGCATGGCCGGCTCGACATTCCGGACCTCCATCCCGTCTATCAGGAGTTCCGGGATGAACCGGTGGTGTCCATTTCCACCTCCCAGCGCACCCCGCTGCCATGGGCCAACTGGCAGGCCACCGTGTACCATGGCCTGCCGGAGGATCTCTATACCTTCCGCCCTGAGCCCGGCAACTACCTCGCGTTCCTCGGTCGCATCTCGCCTGAAAAGCGGGTGGACCGCGCCATCGAGATCGCCAAGCGCGTCGACATGCCGCTCCGGATCGCGGCCAAGGTGGATGCCGTGGACCAGGACTATTTCGAGACGGCCATTGAGCCGCTCCTGCAGCATCCACTGATCGAGTTCGTGGGCGAAATTGGCGACGCCGAGAAGGACGAATTCCTCGGCAACGCGGCCATGCTGCTGTTTCCCATCGACTGGCCGGAACCCTTTGGCCTCGTGATGATCGAGGCCATGGCGTGCGGGACGCCGGTCGTCGCGTACAGCAACGGCTCGGTGCCCGAAGTGATGGAGCAGGGCCGTACCGGCTTTATCGTCGAGACGCTGGAAGAGGCGGTCGAGGCGGTCCGTCACGTGCCCCAGCTCAGCCGCCGGCGTTGCCGGGAAGTCTTTGAGGAACGCTTCACCGCCGAACGCATGGCGCGGGATTACGTCCGGGTGTACGAGCGCCTCATCCGGCAGCACCCAACGCCACTGCTCAAGGTGGCCGGCTGATGACGGAAGAAGTCGTCCGCATCAGCGATACCTTCTACATCCTCTCCACCTCGGCCCGGATCGACGACCGGACCCAGGTCCTCAAGCAGGGCGATACCTTCGCCATC
This sequence comes from uncultured Gemmatimonadales bacterium, assembly GCA_966249295.1. Lineage (GTDB taxonomy): Bacteria > Gemmatimonadota > Gemmatimonadetes > Gemmatimonadales > GWC2-71-9 > CAMLHP01. The sequence goes on along the minus strand of CBINCZ010000055.1, from coordinate 8,459 downwards.
TTCGACCGGTTCGGGGACATCGAAACGCTGGGGATGGGCGAGTTCGGGATCTATCACCAGGACACGCGATTCCTCTCCGGCCTGGTGCTCCGGATTGCCGGCCAGCGTCCGCTGCTGCTCAGTTCCACGATCAAGGATGACAACGCCATCCTCGCCGTGGACCTGATGAATCCCGACCTCTGGCAGGATGGCGAACTCGCCATTCCGCGAGGCACGCTGCACATCTTCCGCACCAAGGTGCTCTGGGACTCGGCGTGCCATGAACGGCTGCGCCTGCACAATTACGGCCGCGCCGAGGCGGCGTTTTCACTTTCGCTCGCCTTCGACGCCGATTTCGTTGACATCTTCGAGGTGCGGGGCGCCGAGCGCGAGCAGCGCGGCTGCCGGCTGCCGACCGAGCGCAGCAGCGACATGCTGGTGCTGGGCTACAAGGGCCTGGATGGCCGGGTCCGCCGCACCCGCATTGCTTTTGAGCCGGCGCCGGCGGAGCTGCACGAGACGGGTGCGGTGTTCGAGTTCCGGCTGCCGCCAGGCGGCGAGGCGAGCGTGCGCTGGGCCGTTGCGTGCGAGGAACGGGCAGTGACGTCTACCCATGAAGTGCAGCGGGGCGACGAACCGGTGGGCCATAGTCTCTGGTACGAGGAGGCCGCGCGGGCAGCAGTGGACGCGCTGGAAACCGCCCGCGCCGGCGATCCCAGGGTTTTCACGTCCAACGAGCAGTTCAACGACTGGCTCAATCGCTCCGCGTCCGACCTTTACCTGATGGAGACGTCAACGGCCTGGGGCGAGTATCCCTACGCCGGCGTCCCCTGGTACAGCACGCCATTCGGACGAGATGGAATCATCACCGCGTTGCAGTACCTCTGGTACAATCCGGCTATCGCGCGCGGGGTGCTCACGTACCTCGCCGCTACCCAGGCCGACGCCGAGATCCCGGAACAGGATGCCCAGCCGGGCAAGATCCTTCACGAGACGCGCGCGGGCGAGATGGCGGCCTTGGGCGAGGTGCCATTCGGGCGCTACTACGGCACCGTGGACGCGACGCCGCTCTACGTGATGCTGGCCGGCGCCTACCTCGAGCGCACCGGTGACCTGGAGCTCATCAGCCAGCTCTGGCCCAATATTGAGCGTGCGCTCAGCTGGATCGACATTTATGGGGACGCCGACAACGACGGCTTCGTGGAGTACGCCAGCCGGGCCAGGCAGGGACTGATTCACCAGGGCTGGAAGGACTCGCACGACTCGGTGTTCCACGCCGATGGTACGCTGGCCCACGGTCCGATCGCCCTCTGCGAGGTGCAGGGCTATGTCTTTGCGGCCAGGCAGGCGGCGGCATCGATCGCCTCGGCGATGGGGAACACCGACCGCGCCAAGGCGCTGCGGCTCCAGGCGGACACGCTGCGGGAGCATTTCGAGCGAACGTTCTGGTGCGACGACCTCGCGACCTACGCGCTGGCGCTCGATGGCGAGAAGCGGCCCTGCCGGGTGCGCACCTCCAATCCCGGCCACTGCCTCTACACCGGCATCGTCAGTACCGAACGGGCATATCGCACCGCGGCCACGCTCACCAGCGAGCTGGCCTTCTCCGGCTGGGGCATCCGCACCGTTTCCGCCAGCGAGTCACGCTACAATCCGATGTCCTACCACAACGGCTCCATCTGGCCGCACGACAATTCGATCATCGCCGCCGGCTTCGCCCGCTACGGGCTCCGGGATCACGCGGCCGCGGTGCTTACCGGGCTGTTTGACGCCAGTCTCTTCTTCGATCTTCACCGGATGCCGGAACTTTTCTGCGGCTTCCGCCGCCGTCCGGGGGAAAGTCCCACCCACTACCCGGTATCCTGCTCGCCGCAGGCCTGGGCCTCCGGCGCTTGCTGGCTCCTGCTCCAGGCCTGTCTCGGCCTCGAAATCCGGGGCGCCCAGCGCAAGGTCAGCTTCACCAAGCCATTCCTGCCCCCCTTCCTGGAGGATGTCAGGATCGAGGACCTGGTCGTCGGCGATGCGACCGTGGACCTCGAGCTGGTTCGCCATGACGGCGACGTAGGCGTGAACGTGCTCAGGCGGGACGGGGAAGTGGAGGTGGGGGTGGTGAAGTAAGGCGGGAAGATGGGAAGACGGGAAGGCGGGAAGACGGGAAGATGGGAAGTGAGGGCGGCAGTCACGGCCATCTCAACAGGCCACTGCAGGGGCGGCCTGCGGCCGCCCCACTGGCATCCCGATCCAATCACGCTGCGCCGCACGGGCACAGCGATCTAATGGGGCGGCCTGCGGCCGCAGGCCGTCCTACGCCAGATCGCGATATCCGGCGGCGTCCGCGCCTTCGAGTTCGATCTCGAATCCGCCGACCCAGCCGGCGATCAGGTTGTACAGGGCGGCGACAATGGCGCCCATGACGGCCCCGATCACCGCGTAGAAGATCGGCAGGAACAGCACCATCGCTCCCCCGAAGATGGCCATGCCGGGCCGCGTGCTCTCCGAGGCGGGGATCATCGACCCGATCATCCAGAAGATCACCGCAAAGACAACTCCCAGCAGCAGATAGAGAAGCCCGAGGACCTTGGCGGCCTGACCGACGTCGAACCGGCGGATGCGCTGGATCATGCTCTGCTCCGGAGGAGGGGGATGGGAGGTGGCCCTCCCAAGCTACCTCGGGTGGCGTGGGGCGCTAGGGAAGAGGGGAACACGGGAGGAGATGGAGGCCGTGTCCCGGTCTCGACAGGCCGCCCCTACACGGGCCTTCTGAGACCCAGGGGCGAGGGGGCACCACTCAAGTCGTAGCTCTCGCAACTACGCTGCATTTCTTGACATCGGGCGGGCGCTCGATACGTTGCGGGCGTCCCGGAATGCCCGGCCCACGCTCGGCCGGACCACGTTCAAGGAGGCTCGGTGGGTACCGAACTCGGCGGTTCGCAGATCTCGTCGCTCATGGAGACCCTGCCCGGTATTGCCCACGTGCTGCGCAATCCGGTGGCCGATGCCATCGTCAATCTGTCGCGCGCGGCGGCGCGGCTCGACGAGTTCAAGGTGGCTGACGCCGAAGAGCTGCTGCAGTATGCCGTGCGCCGGAGCCTGCTGAGCGAGAGCGAGTCGGAGCGGGTGCTGGAAGAAGTCCGGGCCGCCAACCAGAAGCGACTCGACCGGAATGCCGCTCACAAGGCCCACGCCAAGGCCGCCTCAGCGAAGCCCAAGGCGCAAAAGAAATCGGCGCCGGCAAAGAAACCTGCCAAGGCGCCGAAGAAAGCAGTGAAGAAGGGGCAGCCGGTGAAGAAAAGCGCTAAGCGGTGAGACCGTAGGGACCTGGCTTGCCGGGCCCGGCAAGCCGGGCCCCTATGTCACGTCTGAAAATCCCTGATCGCCTCGCTGAGCCGCTGGGCGCCCTGCAGCAGCTCGCTTGCCGCCGACGCCATTTCCTCTGTGCTCGCGCTCTGTTCTTCCGCCGCCGCGGTGACCTCCTCGCTCGCGGCGGCGTGATCGTTGGCGCTCTGCGCCACCTGCGCCGTCCTCACACCCAGCTCATCGGCAATCTCGCGATTCTGCTGGGTATCGCGTGACACCGCGCTCGCCGCCTCGTGGACCTCCTCGACCGCCCTGGCGATCTCATCCAGCGCGTTGGCGGCGGCATGGGCTGTGCCTTCCACTCCCGCCACCTTGGCCGACCCGATTTCCATCGTTCCGGACACCTCGCGGATCTGGCGCCGGATGAATTCGACCGTCTTGGTGACTTCCTCTGCCGCACTGGCGCTGGAGTCGGCCAGCCGCCGCACTTCTTCGGCCACCACGGCAAAACCGCGCCCATGCTCGCCCGCCCTCGCCGCCTCGATGGCGGCGTTCAGCGCGAGCAGGTTGGTCTGCGACGAAATCTGCTTGATGAGATCGATGAATTCGGTGATGGCCTCGCTCTGACGGGCCAGCTCCTGCACCTGCCGCGCCGAGGTCTGGACCACCTCACGCACATCCAGCAGGGTGCGACCCGCGTTCTCGACGTCGCCGCGATGCTCGGCGGCAAGGGTGCGGATGCGGTCGCCAAGGTGAACCACGCGCGTCGCTGCCTGCGCATTGCTCGCTGACGCCGCCCGCAGGGCTTCCAGCAGGGCGCCGGCCTGCTCCATGCCGCTCCGCTGCTGCTCGGCGCTGGTCGCCACCCGGACCATGGCGGTGGAGATCTCACCACTCGACGCCGCCAGCTCCTCGCTCATGGCGCTGAAGTCGGTGGCGCTCGCAGTGATCGTGTTCGCTTCGCGGGTGACTGATCCCACCACCTCGCGCAGCTTGGCGCCCATGTCATCCATGGCCCGGCCCAGCCGTTCGAGCTCGGTCGGCATGGCGCCAAGGGCCAGGGGACGGAGGTCGCCGCCGCCAAACCGGTCGGCTGCGCCGATCAGGCGCCGCAGGGGATTGTCCACGGCGCGGATGGTGGCGCTCGACGCCCCGATGCCGATCAGCAGCACGGCGATGAACAGCAGCCAGAGCGCGTTGCGACGCCGGCCGGCCTGGTTTCGCAGCTCGTCGGCTCGCGCCCGGGCCCGCTCAGCCTGCGCTGCCGACAGCGCGGTGACGTCGTCCAGCACCTCGCTGGTGGGTTGCTCGGCGAGGGCTGCCGCCGCGCGTGCCTCGTCAATCCTCCCGAGATCCGCCAGGGCGTGCGCCCGCGAATAGGCCACCTCGGCTTCCGCCTGCGAGGTGGCCATCCGGTTGAGCGTCAGCTGGTCCTTGGTCGTGAGACCAGGCAGCTCCCGGAACTGCCGCTGGTAGTCGTATGCAGAATCGCCGTTGGCGACGAATCGCTCGATATGCATGGGATCGGGCCGCGCCAGGTACTGCTCCGCGGCGCGCACCTCGGCGGTCGCCGTGGCCACGAGCCCGGTGGAGATCTGGCCCCCGCGCACGATCGCCGCGAGTTCCTGGTCGGCCGAGCGGCCGAGGGAGACGATGGCGTTCACGCCGATCACGGAGATGAGCAGGACCAGCAGGATGAGCAACGCCATGGTGGCGGCGATGCGACTGCGGAGGCTCTGCAACATGGTTACTGGCCTCCTGCGAGTCGGAGTGCACCGTTGCGCACCACAGCGACATAGACCTCACGAGTGGGCACGTCGCCCAGTGAGTCGAATGCGATGCGGCCGGTCACGCCATCATACGGATGCTGCAGGTTGACCTCGAGCAGCCCCTCGCGAATCTGTTCCCGGCCGGTCCCGTGCTCGCGCATCACCTGCGCCAGGATATGCAGTGCGTCATAGGACGCGGCGGCCGGCTGGTTGGGGAGCGGCTCGTCGGGATAGCGCGCCCGGTATGCCGCCACGAACCGCTGGTTGGCCGCCGTCTCCAGTTGCGGCAGGTAGGCCAGCGTCTCATACACGCCCTCGGCCAGGGCACCCGACTGCTCGATGCCTTCGAGGCCATCGGCACCCAGGAGCGGCACATTGATACCGCGCTCATGGGCCTGGCGGAGAATCGCCTCGGCCTCGCTCCGGTTGCCCGCATCCACGATGAACTGGCTGCCGCCGTCGCGCAGCATCCGGTCGAGATAGACGCCGACATCGGGCTCGGTGCCGAGATACGGCGCCTGGCCCATGATCTCACCGCCGCGCCGGGTGAATTCGGCGGCGAAGCGCTGGCGCACGCCGCGTCCGTAGGGATCGTTCAGGTAGAGCACGGTGCCGCGTGACAGGCCGAGCCGCTCACGGATCCAGCGGGCCAGCGCCGCGCCGTGCTCGTTGTCACTGGGACAGACACGGAAGGTCCACGGCCCTGCCTGTGACACTTCCGGCGCTGACGAGGACGGGGAGATCGCGACGATCGGGTTGGCGCCGCCGTTGTAGACCGGCGCTGCGGCGAGGGTCGTGCCCGAAAACAGGTGGCCGATCACCGCCACCGCCTTGCTCCGGTAGAGCTCGGCGGCTGCGACGACTGCGGAGTCGGCGTTGCCATAATCGTTGCGTTCGAGCAGCTCGATGGGACGGCCGTTCACGCCGCCGGCGGCGTTGATCTCGTCGATGGCGAGCTCGGCACCCAGCTTCATGGGCCGGCCCACAGGGTCGTCGAAGGCGCCGGCCAGGCCAACTGTGATGGGTTTGGAGCTGCTGCAGGCCGCGAGCGCGCACAGCATCGCGGCCGGTATGAAACGGCGAAACTGGGGCACTCAATCTCTCCGCAAGCGGGCGAACCATGCCGCCCCGCCGTGGATGGAAGGGGGGAACTGTCCACTAGGTTAGGGAGTGAGGCGTCAAAAAAAAAGAGGCCGCCTTCCGGCGGCCTCCGAGATCTTCCGCGATTCAACCGCCCTGCGGCCGGCTCCTGCCCCACGCATCCAGCACCCGGCCATCCACCAGGCTGACCGAGGCGACCCGTTCGCCGCCGCCCACCCGCCAGGTGAGCCGCATCATCCGGCCCTGCCGCACCCACTGCATCATCCATTGCGGGCCCTGAACTTCGGCACCGACCCGGCCATAGGCGCGCTCCAGCGCGTTCCGCCAGCCATCGAGCTGGTCGGGTCCCACGTCGGAGGAGAGGGTCAGTACCGCCGTCGAGGAATCGATGGCGGAAAGCCACACCTTGACGTTGCTGCCGCGCACCGGATCGGGGACCGTGCCCCGGCACTCCATGACCCGGCGGTCACGCCGTGCACGGTCGCACCGGAGTGACGAACCTCCTAGCACCTTCATGCGTGCCGCCACGTCGGCGAGCGGGTCACCGGGGTGGAACCCCAGGAACTGGAGCGAGGTGGTGTCGGGTGCAATCTCCTGCGCCCGGGCGGTGGTAGTGTCAGTGGCCAGGACAGCAAGGATGGCAAACGCCGAGCAGAAGGCGAGCTGGGCGAGCCGACGACGTGGGTGCATGGAGGCATCCAGGCAAAGGTCGGGGGATGGCACCGCAAGAACGGCACCGCGGGGGCAAACGTACCGGGAGGGGCAAAGGCCAGCCTTTGCCCCTCCCGGTACGTTTGCGGCGCGCAATGGCGCGGAGATCAGGCCTTTCTGACGTTGGCCGCCTGGAGTCCCTTGGGGCCCTCGACAATGTCGAACTCGACCTGGTCACCTTCGGAGAGCGACCGGAAGCCGTCCATCGTGATGGCGGTGTGGTGGACGAAGACGTCCTTGCCGCCTTCCTGCGCGATGAACCCGAAGCCCTTCGCGTCATTGAACCACTTTACCGTGCCCTTCGCCATTGCGGAAAACCTCTGCTGTGGGGGGCCAATGGCCCCGGTCAGACCCCTGGCCCGGGTGGCCAGGTAATAAAAAGACCGTCGGAACGACTGTCCGGACGGCCGTCGTGCATGATGCAATCAGGAATAGAGGGGTGCCTGCAGTGTCATGTTCTAAGCTGCGGCGCGGTTTGGGCCTTGTCAATATGGCGGGGTGGGGCGGGGTGGGCGCTTAGCGCCAAGCGCTTAGCGCTAAGCGCCCACTAACGCCTCCCCATGCCTCACCTCATGCGCCAGCAGCCAGCGCTTCCGGTTGAGCCCGCCCCCGTAGCCGACCAGGGCGCCCCGGGAGCCCACCACCCGGTGGCAGGGTACCAGGATGGCCAGCTGGTTGGCGCCCACCATCTGGCCTACGATCCGGGGGTGGAGTCCTGTCGCCCGGGCGATGTCGCCATAGGTGCGGGTATCGCCGAAGGGGATCCGGCACATCTCCCGGGTCACCGCCGCCTGCGCCTCGGACAGGTTGAACCAGCGCTCGAGATATGCCGGGAAACGGAAGCGCCTGAGCCGGCCGGCGAAGTAGGCATCCAGCGCCGCGGTCGTCCGGGGGCAGGGCCCCTCACTGACCCGGATGTCAGGCGCCGCACCCCGCACCTGCACCTGCCACTGCAGCCGCCCGGAACGACCGGGAAAACCGACCGCGAGCGGTCCCTCGGGCCCTTCGACCAGACTCAGCGGCCCGATCGGGGAAGCGTAGGTGATGGTAGTGAGGGCTATGGGCACTATTTCAAGATGGAGGTAAGGTGGCTGGACGGCTAGCCGTCCACCCGTCCAGCCGCCTATCTTTCCCCCATGCCCACACCATCAACGCTGGTTATCCGTTCCTTCGCGGACCGGGCCGAGGGGCTGGCGCACTTCGTCATGCGCGCGGGCGAGGCGCCGAGGCTGCTGGCCTTCGACGACGCCTACGGCTGCCCGGTGGACAACGCCCTGGCTGCGCTGGAATGGACCGGTGCGGTCGGCATCCTGCGGGACGAGGACATGCTGCACGCCGCCCGTCTCACCAGCGAGACCGCGGCCGCCGTGATCGAGCGAAAGACCGATGACGGCTCACGCTGCTTCGTCTATCTGGGCCCGCGGCTGGACGCGCCGCCGATGGATGTATTCGAGGGAGCTGTGCTGTTTGACGAGCCCGGCGTGAAGGCGGTGGAGTTCAACCAGCGGGCGCATGCCGTGGCGCACTTCCTGCGAGCCACCTCGGGCGCCGGTGCCCTGGTGGCGATGCTGGGTCTGCGCGCTCCCGAGGTGCGCTACCTGC
>CBINCZ010000054.1:0-9903 GCA_966249295.1 uncultured Gemmatimonadales bacterium | reverse complement strand
CCGGGACGAGATCACGCCCTACAACATCATCATGATCGGCCCCACGGGCGTCGGGAAGACCGAGGTCGCCCGCCGGCTCGCGCGCCTTGCCGGTGCGCCCTTCCTGAAGGTGGAGGCCTCCAAGTTCACCGAAGTCGGCTACGTGGGCCGCGATGCCGAGTCCATGATCCGCGACCTGGTGGATTCAGCCATCAACATGGTGCGCAGCGAGCGCGAGGACGAGGTTTATCCCCAGGCCGAAGCCAACGCCGAGGAACGCCTGCTCGACCTGCTGCTGCCGGCGCCACCCGAGCAGCAGCCCTCGGCCGAGCCGGGCCCCAGCTTCGTCGTGGCGCCCGGCGGGGAGGCCCGCAGGCCGGAACCCGAGGACGGCAGCCGGGAGCGGACCCGTGAGAAGCTGCGCAAGTTGCTGGCCGATGGTGCCCTGGACGATCGCAAGGTGGACATCGAGGTGGTGCCGCAGAACTACCCGATGGTCGAGATGATGCCGATGCAGGGCATGGAAGGGATGGACATCAACTTCACCGAGATGCTGCAGGACATGCTCCCGCGCCGCAGCAAGCGCCGCACGCTCGGTGTCCCGGAAGCTCGGCGCGTGCTGGTGGACGAGGAGCTCAAGAAGCTGGTGGACATGGATGACGTGGTGAACGAGGCGCTCGACCGGGTCGAGAACCACGGCATCATCTTCATTGACGAGATCGACAAGATTGCGGGCGAGCGTTCACAGAGCGGGCCGGACGTCTCGCGCGAGGGGGTCCAGCGCGACCTGCTCCCCATCGTTGAGGGCTCGACGGTCCAGACCCGCTATGGCTACGTGCGGAGCGATCACATTCTCTTCATTGCCGCCGGCGCCTTTCACGTCTCCAAGCCGTCGGACCTGATTCCGGAACTGCAGGGCCGCTTCCCTATCCGGGTTGAGCTCACGCCGCTCACCGAGGCGGACTTTGTCCGGATCATGACCGAACCCGAGAACGCCCTCACCCGCCAGTACCAGGCGCTGGTGGCGGCGGAGGGCGCCGAGCTGCACTTCACGGCTGACGCCATAGACGAAATCGCCCGGCTGGCGTACCAGGCCAACGACCGGATGGAGAATATCGGCGCCCGCCGCCTGCACACCGTCCTTGCCACCCTGATGGACGACATTCTCTTCGACCTGCCGGAGCTGGCCGAGAAGCGCATCGTCATCGACGCCCAGCGCGTCCGCGACCGCCTCGCGGCCGTGGTGGGGGACGATGATTTGAGGAAATACATTTTGTGAGCTGAGAGCTGAGAGCTGAGAGCCGAGAGCTTGGAGCAGAGCGCGCTCTTAGCTCTCAGCTCTCAGCTCCTATACAGTACCTCATACAACACCAACCCCTGCTTCACCGCCGTCGCGATCACCCGTGCCTCGAAGAACGGCATGCCGCCGAGGTGGTCCTTCAGCGGTGTGACGGCAGCGCCGGGGTCATCGGCCGCCGACATTCCCTTCATCTTGTCCAGGAATCCCGTGGCGATCGCCTCCTGGACCCATGGCTTGGTCTCCACCGTCGCGCGCGTCACCGTCACCTTGCCGATCTTGTGATCGGGCGTCATGGCCAGCGCCACTTCCACTGGTCCATGCACGGTGTTTGCCTGCGCAAACAGCACGACGCCCACATCAGAGCCGTCGCTCCGCTTGCCGACGTAGAATCGCACATCGGGATCGTTCGGCGTGAAGCTCACCGAGCGGCGAATGGCGGCGAGATCGTTCTTGCCGATGGTGACGGAGTGCAGGAAGAACCGGTCGGCTCCCTTGAGACTCTGGCGGATCGCGTCAGCGTGCTCCACCAGCTTCACGACCGGTGTCGGGTGCGCCAGGGCCAGCAGGGGAATGGCGAGCAGTGCGGGAAAGATCGAACGTACCTTCATCAGGAACTCCTTCCGGGCTGGCTCGCCGCGGGACGGGTCGCGGCCCACAGCGTGCCAAGCAGGATGGCGAGGTAAACGAGGGACATGCCCCAGCCCGAGGCGATGGTCAGCCAGGCAAAGCCGGCAATGCCGGCCTTCATGAGCCATTGGCCGGCGAAGTCCAACGTCCCGAACCCGAAGGCGGCGATGATGGCGAGGTTGCGCCAGAGCGGCCGCCAGTCGAGTCCCAGGATGATGAGCGTCTCCAGCCCGGCGATCAGGGCAAAGATCATGATGTGGATGTGGCTGTCCTGGATGAGGAGCTGCGTATCCACGGTGTGCTTCATTGTCGGGATCGAGCTCAGGTCCAGCGGCTGGGTGCTGGACTGGCTCTCCATGGGCATCGCGCTTTCGGCCATGCCGGGCGCGGGCACGTAGGTGGCCTTCACGTCCGCGGGCGAGAGCCCGGCCCATGTCTTCACCATGAAGAACGCAAAGATGTAGGCGTACCCCAGCATCAGCATGAAGAGCACTGCACCCAGCTTCACCGACGGATCGCAGTCACGCAGGCGATACAGGCCCATGGTCCGGTTCCTCAGAATGTGGTGACCGCCAAGGCGCGCAGCTCCGTGCCCCACTGGCTCGCGCCATCCGATGTCTCGAAGACAGGAACGGTGGAGTGGTTGAGCCGGGCCTCGAGCCGAAGCTGCAGGCGAGGGATGCGGAAGGTGGTGTGCTCCACGTTGGCGAACATGCCGTCCCGTCCCACGCCCATCGAGAAGAGCGGCGCAAGCGAGTACGACGTCAGGGTCTGCGGTATGCCCGTGCGCGCACCGTCGGTGTCCTTGAACACTTCCGCCCGCGCCGCGACGCCCACGTGGGTGGTGAACTGGTGCATGAGGGTAAGCATCGCACCTGCCCAGGTGGCGTCACTGCCATCATCCTGGATCTCGCGGTCGCCACCCCAGTTGGCCTCGCCGGCAAGGATCCAGTCCCACGTCGGCTGCCAGGCGTAGTCTGCATCGAGCAGGAAGCGATTGTGCGTATCGCCCGGCTCGCCCTCGGCGCCGTAGAGGCCGCTGACGCCGAGACTGAAGCTGGGCATGGGGAGGAATCCGGCGCGGGCGCCCACTGTCTTGCCGTGGTTGTCCTCGCCTTCGTCATCCCAGCCATTGAAGAGAAATCCGGCCAGACGCACTTGCGGTGTGGCGCTCCATGCGCCCATCACGCCCACCAGCTTGACCGGCCGTGCGAGCTCGAAGTTGTAGCTCGGGCTGGCCAGGAACTGGAGCGGTTCGTCATCCCGCTCGAATCCGACCGGAAGATCCAGCTTCCCCAGCGTGAGTGACACGGACGACGCGCCCGGGATGCTGGTGGAGACCATGAGGTTGTCGATCTCCGTCTCGGTTTCGCCGTCATCACTCACGGCAGTGGTCAGCTGGCCGTAGGCGTAGGTGTAGTTGCCCAGCTCGCGGAACAGCCCGACCGCCAGCTTGCCGGCGCCGAAGCTGTTGTCGCTCGTCCGGGCATCGTACTGATAGCCCGCGACGCCGAAACCCGTAATCGCGAGCGCCGCACCAGCCGGGCCGGTGATGGCGTCGCTGTCATCCAGTGAGATGGGCACGTCGCCCGGTTGTGTCCCGGTACTATCCTGGGCGCTGAGCGGCAGCGCCACGCACAGCGAGAGCGCGATCGCCGTGGCGACCGCACCGGGCATGCCGGCTTTCACCTTCATGATTCCTGCCTCCGTTGAACTGACATCGTTGGCCGGCGCCACCAGTGGCGACCGGCGGTTCAGGTGCAGATGTCAGCCGAGGCGGGGAGGTGGTGGATCGGGGACGAGCTGGGGAATGGGAGGAAGCGACGGAACGGTCGCCACGGACACAACGATTTTCGCCGGCGCCACCGGTGTCAGCGACCCGCTGGCCGGCAGCATGACCGCGGCCGCCAGGCTGCTCACTGCAGTGCTGAGCGGGGTCGGCAGGTGGTGACAGGGAAGCGCATGCGAGCCCGGCGGTGTGCGCATGTCACCCTGCATGTGCGCCATGTGGCCCTCGGCGGCGCATGTGAGCAGGCAGGGCAGTGCCGGCATGACGGCCACGATGGCCGCCAGCAGCCAGCAGCAGGCGGAGGCACGGAGGCGGGGCATGTCAAATAGTAGCACGACACGGAACACGAGTCACGAGTCAGGTGTCATCGGCCGTGTGGCCTGCAGCTCCCTGCTCTCAGGGTCCGATCCACCCACCCGCAAGTCCACATCGTGGGCTTCCAGCCCAAAGCTTATGTCGCTCACGGGAGGGAACGCCGGCATCTCGTCCCACTCGGCGTGCCGGGTCAGCTCAAGGGCCTGCGCGCGCAAGGAGGCCTCGTCGTCGGGAACCGCGCGCGCCGCCAGGCCCAGCCAGCTGAATGCCTCCTGGTAGGCTGCGCGGCCGGTGGCGTGCCGGCAGGCGAGCAGCGCGAAATCGTGGGCCCGCTTCCCATCGCCGGACCGGCTCGCGTGCCAGGCGATGGAGCCCGCCGCCTCCACCAGCCGCTCCGGTGGTGTGACCATTTCAATGGAAAGGGACAACGCCCGGTGCAGCTCGGCGCGGAGGGCTTCCGTGATGGAGTTGCGCACCACGTCGGCCAGCAGCGAATGCGCTGCGCGGTAGCCGCCGTCCTCCTCGCTGGCGAGGTGTCGCTCGATGAGCTCGTCGAGGATGCCGGCGATCCGGAGCCGCGACATGCCATGGACGTGCGCCAGGACATCGAGTGTGACCGGATGCGCCGCCACGGCCAGCGTGGCCAGCATGAGGTGCGGTTCGTGCTCGAGCAGCGAGATGCGCTCCCCGATGGCATCGCTGACGGACCGCGGCATCGGCAAGGCCGCGAACTCATCAAGACTGATGTCCGCGGGAATGGCCCACTCGCCCGACACGGGGGTGATGACCAGCAGGCGCTGGCTGAAGAGTGTCTTCAGCAGCTCCATGACGTAGAACGGATTGCCGCCGCTCACCTGATGGATGCGGTGCGCGAAGCGCCGCCCGCCGCCGGGCGTGCGAACGTTGCCCAGCTGCCGGATGACCCGCCACACATCATCCGCGCTGAGCGCGTCGAGCTCGATTACGGCCGCGTGACAGCGCGCGGAGAGCTGGCGCACCAGGTGATCGGCGGGCGCGTTTCGGCGGCGGCTGCCCAGGCTGCTCGCCAGCAGGAAGAAGACTGGATGACCGGCGGCGCGCTGGACCAGATAGAGGAGCATGGCGCACGATTCGGCGTCGCACCACTGCAGGTCGTCGACCAGGAAGACCACGGGCCGTTCGGCGGCGATCGTCATCAGCATCTGCGCCGCGCCTTCGAACAGCCGGGAGCGCTCACCCGTGACGGCGGCGGCCGGTTCCGGGACGCCGGGAAATCGCCGGCGAAGTTCAGGCACCAGTCGCGCGACCTCGGCCAGCCACTCCGGTGGCGTGGCGCCGGCACCCGGGGCGCTGAGCGCCGAGGCCAGGGCGGTGGCCAGCGGGCCGAAGGCGGCCCCACTTGCCGGCTCGTAACCCTGGGCCCGCAGGACCGTCGCCCCGCGCGCACCCGCCCAGCGGCTGAACTCGTCGACAAGGCGTGTCTTGCCCATGCCGGCCTCAGCCAGGATGATGGCCGTGCCGCCCCGGCCGGCCCTGGCGATATCCCACTCGGCCAGCAGCGCCAGCCACTGGGACTCGCGACCCTGGAGATCGGCCTCGAATTGCGGGAGTGCTGCCGTGGGCTGTTCCGGCGCGTCGGTGGGGGAGCGCTCGATCTGGCTGGCCAGATGGCTCAGGGTCGAGGTTGGGCGGGCACCGAGCTCCTGGCGCAACGCCTCCCGGAAGTGACGGAACCGGGATATCGCACTGGCGCTGTCGCCCAGACAATGCAGCGCCTCCATGACGACCGCCATCGCCTCTTCGTTGAGGGGGTCCGCGGCCAGCCAGGCTTCGCCGGCCGTGAAGGCCTCCCGCCAGCGGGAGCGGCTGAGCGCATCACGGGCCACCTGCCGAACGGCCGCTTCCCACTTCTGCAGGAGCCGATGCCGGGTGCGAGCGACCCACTCCTCAAATGCCGGGGCACCCGGAAAGGCAAGGTCGCCCATGAACCTGGGCACCCCGAAGTCCATCGCCGCCTGGGCAGCTTCCGGTCCGAGCGCCAGAAACCTGGTTACGTCACAGTCGGGTGGCCGGACTAGCTGGATCGTGGACCGGTCTGCATGGAGGGCATCGCCGCCCAGCGTCGCGTGCAGTCGGCGCAGCGCCTGGCGAAGGGAGGCCCGCGCATGGTCCTCCGGCGACTCTCCCCAGAGCAGCGATGCCAGGTGATCCCGGGCATGCGCTCCCGGCTCCAAGGTAAGGAAGGCCAGTAATCCCATGGTCTTGGCACCCAGTGGCGTGCCCACCGCACCGCCCGCGGGCGAGTGCAGGGATGGGGTGCCAAAGAGTGCCAGCGACTGGCCGGACATGACAGGCCTGACCTGTTGGCGGTCCGCCTAACGTACGGCCCATTCACGGGGGCGCAAGCACCGTTCACGGAAGATTCACGGAGCCGGGACAGATTGCTTCCTGTCGTTGCGGCCAAGGCGTGGACGGCCGTAGCCCCGAAGTCAAGGCAAGCTGCTCGTAGTTGCTGTTCACCCGCAGTCCTGACCAGGGAGGTCACCATGTCAAGCGAGAAGAAGAACGTGCGCCTGCAGCTCACCCCGGAGCAGAAGGACATGATCAAGAACGCGACCGGCAAGTCGGCCGACGCGGTCGAGTTCACCGTGCAGGAACTGGAAGAGCGGATCGCCCCCGTCAAGCTCACTCCGTGATGGAGTGACCATCACCCTCGGCGTCCCGAGGGTGGTTGGAACCGGCGAGGTCGCTCTTGCGGCCTCGCCGGTTTTGCTGTACAAGTGGGTCACGCCACTACAGGCGCCGGAAGGACTACGCCGTGACCGGTCCCGAAACCCCGGGCGCACCCGCCACTGACGCCAGCCTCCGCGAGGAGGTCGAGCGGCTGCGCCTGCTGCGCACCATCGACCAGGAATTCAACTCCTCGCTCGACCTCGACGAGCTCCTTCCCCGGGTCTTTCACAGCGTCCTGTCCTCCCTCCGCGCCAGCGGAGGCTCGCTCTGGATCGCCGAAGACGACGACATGCTCCGGTGCCACCTGGCGCTGGGCGGCGCAAGCGAGCGGCTGGTCGGCGCCCGCATGCCGGTGGGCGCGGGCTTCGTGGGCGACGTGGCCAGCCGGCAGCGGACCACCATCGTGGCCCGTGCCATGGACGATCCCCGCCACCAGCAGGCCCTCGAGGAAACCGGCGAGAGTGCCGGCTCGACGGTGATGGCCACCGCCATCGTCGCCAAGGGCGTGACGATCGGCGCCATTCAGGTGTCCGACAAGGACCAAGGCGCATCCGTCTTCGACGCGGGTGACCGATCGCTGCTCGAAGGCTTGGCTGGAAGCGCCGCGATCGCCATCCGCAATGCCCAGCTGCACGCCGCCGAAAAGCGCGCCGCGGACCTGGCGCTCCTGCTCGACATCAGTCGCGAAATTACCGCCACCCTCGACCTGGACCGGGTGCTCCGTTCCGTCGTCAATCTCGCCGCGCGCGCCCTCACGTTTGACCGCGGCGCCGTCGGCCTGCTCGACCGCGGCCGCTGCGAGATCCGCGCGATCGCCGGCGCGGAAACGGTAGACGCCGACGACCCGCGCATCAGTGATCTCGCTGCCCGCGCCGAATGGGCGGCAGTCCGCGGCGGGGAACTGTTCTACCTCACGGATCGCGAGGCGCCAGGCTCGGATGCGGAGCGGATGTTCGTGGGCATCTTCGGGGGCGACCTCGCCGCCGCGGACGTGCGCAGCGGTCTCTACATCCCGCTCAAGGACGAGGAAGGGCTCCTTGGCGTGCTGGCCTTCGAGGCCGAGCGCCCGGAACTTGCCAGTGCCCAGCAGGTGGAACTGGCGACGATCCTCGCCAACCAGACGGCGGTCGCCCTCCGGAATGCGCAGCTCTACCATCAGGTGCCGCTGGCCGCCACGCTCGGCACGCTCGCCGCCCGGCGCCGCGCCTTCCTCGACATGCCGCGGAGCCGGCGGCGGTTGTACCTCGCGAGCGCCGTCGTGCTGCTGGCGCTCGTGACCCTGGTGCGCTGGCCACTCCGCGTCACGGGCGATCATCCGCACTTCCGCCCCGAGCACCGCACCGAAGTCCGGTCCCTGGTGCCCGGCGTCGTGGAGCGCATGCTGGTACGTGAAGGAGAAACCGTGCCTCGCGGCGCCGTGATCGCCCAGCTTCGCGCGCCCGACCTTCGCGCCCAGCTGGCGACCGCGAGGGCCGAGCTCGGCGTGGCGGAACGCGCGACCGCGCGGGCCGCCGCCGCAGGCGATGCGGCCGAGCAGCAGCTGCAGCAGGTGCGCGCCGCGTCACTCGAGGAACAGGTCAGGCTGCTTGATGAAGAAGTGCAGGCGCTCCAGGTGCGCGCGCCGGTGGCAGGGACGGTGCTGACGCCACGGCCGGAGGAACGGACCGGACTCTGGCTCGATGCCGGCGATCTCGTCGTGATCCTGGGTCGCACCGACACGCTGGAACTCGAGTTCGGCGTGGCGGAGCGGGACCTGCCGCGGGTCCGGCCGGGCCAGGAAGTGCGGCTGCGGGTGGATGCCCTGCCGCAGCGGACATTCAGCGGCCGGGTGATCTCCATCGCCCAATTGCCATCCGGCGACAGCGCGGAGGTGCACTTCCCGGTGCGTGCCGCCATTCCCGATCCTGACGGACTGCTCAAACCGGGCATGGCCGCGCATGCGCGGGTGCTCACCGATCGCGCCTCGGTACTGGGCCGCCTGTTCCGCGCGCCGGTGCGCTGGCTGCGCATGCTCTGGTGGAGGCTGCTGCCATGACACGGCATGAGCTCACATTCCCGGTTGCCTCACTCGCCCCGCTTGCGCTGCTCATCCTCGCGTCCGGTTGCGGCGCCGACGCCCTGCCGTTGCCAGAGGCGGCGCACGGCGAGACCGACACGGTGCGGCTTGCCCGGGTGGAGAGCGGCCGGGTGGCGACCCCGGTGGCGCTGCCGGCGCAGCTCTACGTGGAGCATGACGCGGTCGTGATTGCCCGCGAGCGCGGGATCATCGAGTCCATCGCGGCCGACCTCGGCGCTCGCGTCAGCGCGGGCCAGCTGCTGGCGCAGCTCGAGGACACCGACCAGCAGATAGCGCTCGCGCGCGCGAAGGAGGCGGTGGCGACCAGCATGCGCCTCGCCGAACGGATGCGGCAACTGGCGCCGGTCGGTGGCGCCACCGTCGCCGATTCCGAAGCGGTGGAGACGCAGCTCCGGGAGGCCCAGCTGGGGCTCAGACAGGCGGAGCGCGATCTGGCGCTCACCCGCGTCGTCGCACCTTTCGCGGGCATCATCACGGCCCGGCTCGCCCGCCAGGGACGACTGGCGGAGCCAGGCGACTCCCTCTTTCGCGTGACGGCGCTGGCCCCGCTGCTGGTGAAGGTACAATTGCCGGAGTCGGCTGCGGTGGGGCTCAAGGTCGGCTCGGCGGCCGAGGTCGAGGGGCTGGGACAGGCGCGCAGCAGTGCGCGCGTCGTCAGATTTGCGCCCGTCGTGGATGCCGCGAGCGGCACGGTGCCGGTGGTGCTGCAGGTCACGCCCGCCCCGGGCTTCCGGCCCGGATCGGCGGTCACCGTGCGGCTGGGCCAGGTTGAACGCACGGTGCTGAGCATACCGAGCGCCGCCGTCGGTGAGGACGGACTCGTGCTGGTGGAATCGCAGGGCCGCACCACCGCCCGGCCCGTGCGGCTCGGTGCTGACCTGGGCAACGGGCGAGTGGAAGTCTTGAGCGGCGTCGCCGAGGGCGAGACGCTGGTGCGAGAGCCGAAGTGACGGCGCACCCGTGCCTGCGGGACGACCTCGTCCTGGTAGAGCAGACCTACCGCGGGGAGCAGACCTGGATCCTCAAGGATCCAGTCTCGCACAAATACTTCCGCTTCAAGCCACTCGAGATCATGGTGATGCAGTCGCTCGACGGCGAGCACAC
>CBINCZ010000053.1:0-9927 GCA_966249295.1 uncultured Gemmatimonadales bacterium | reverse complement strand
CCGTGGGCTCGAGCGCCAGGAATGCCTTGTCGTACTCATCCGCCTCGACCACGTAGAGCGCGGTGCCCCCGAGGCGCGCATTCCCGCCCCATGCCCGCACCCGCCCACCTGCCAGCCCGGTGGGCGCCAGACCGGCTGCTTCCAGCGCGGCCGTGGTCATGACGGTAGTGGTGGTCTTGCCGTGAGTGCCGGCCGCGCCGACCACCGTCGCGCCGTTGACCAGGCCGCCCAGCGCTTCCTTGCGCGGCACGACGGGAATACCCGCCGCACGGGCCTGCTCCAGCTCCGGATGGCTATCGGGAACCGCGGCCGTAACTACCACGGCACGCGTGCCGGTTACATGCGAAGGATCGTGCCCGAGCATGACCTGGGCACCACTGGCGATCACGTCCTGCGCGCCCGCCAGATCGGTATCACACCCCGTGACCACGACACCCCGGCGACACGCCAGTACCGCCAGGGCGCTCATCCCCGCGCCACCGACCCCCATGAAGTGCACCGGACGCCGGTCGGCGGGGTTGAATAGGTCCATCGTGGTTGCGCTAATGTAAAATCACGCCAGCGTTTGCGAAAGACTGTCAGGATGCCAACAGTGTCAGGAATAATGACACTATGTCGCGAGCAGCGTCGGGCCGGCCGCGCGCTCGCGCCACCGCGGCCATCCGCCGCCGCGAGACCTCATCCGTCAGCAGCGCCATCAGTGTCGGCCCGAGCCCGTCCCGCTCCATCGTGGACTGCAATAACATGCACGCCCCGCCAGCGTCTTGGAGCACGCGGGCGTTGTGGGTCTGGTGGTCGGAAGCAGCGGTGGGAAGCGGGATGAGGATCGCTGGCAGACCCCACGCGCATAGCTCCGCCACTGTCATCATACCGGCCCGCGAGATGACCAGATCTGCGACAGCGTAGGCGTCCGCCATCGGGTCCTGGAAGTCACGCACCACAACTCCGTCGAGACGGCCCAGCGACGCGAACTCTGCATAGGTCGCCCGCCCCGCCAGCCACAGCACTTGCCACATCTGCTCGGCGTCGCTCCGCTGTTCCAGCCAGCGTGCCACCGCGCGGTTGATTGCGAGCGAACCCTGGCTCCCGCCGGTAACGAGGAGCACTGGGCGCGACGGATCGAGCCCCAGGCGCGTCATGGCCGTGGCCCTCCGATCGTGCTCCGGCGGCGCGATCGGATTGCCGGTATCGAAGCACTCAGTGGACGCCCCCGGCTTGAGGAGCCGCCGCGCTTCCGGGACTCCGAGGTACACGTGCCGGACACGGCGGGCCAGCAGCCGGGTGGCGAGACCAGGAAACGCGTTCTGTTCCTGCATGGCGGTCGGCAGCCCTCGGCGCGACGCCCACCAGACCACCGGCCCCGATGCGTACCCGCCGGTGCCGAGCACCGCCACCGGCTGCTCCTCACGAAAGAGCTGGCGCAGCTGCCGGGTCAGTTGGCCCAGGACGAGAGGCCAGCGAACGTTCCGCCACCAGGTGCGCCGGTAGATCGGCTCCATCGGGAGAAGTGCGTAACGAAAGTCACGAGTTGGCAGCACCTGGGCTTCGACACCGCGCTCGGCGCCGACCAGGAACGGCTCTACCTCAGGCTGCGCCTGGCGAAGCTGTGTTGCCAGTGCGAGCGCCGGCATGAGATGACCGCCTGTTCCGCCCCCAGCGATGAAGACGACCGGCCGACGGCTCACGCGCTTGCCCGCCGCTCCGCTTCCGGTGGCCGCCGGACCCGGGCACGGCCCCGTTGCCGCCCGATGTTGAGCAGGATGCCCACGCTCGCGAGCGCGATGACCTGGCTCGTCCGCCCATACGACATGAACGGCAGCGTGAGACCTGTAGTGGGCATCATGCCGAGGTTCACGGCCATGTGCATGAACGCGGTGACCCCGACGGTGGCGGTGAGCCCGATGGCGAGAAATTGCCCGAACGCATCCTGCGCGGTCCGCGCAATCCGAAAACCGAGCCAGCAGAAGGTGCCGTAGAGGCCGACGACGAGCAGGACCCCGAGAAAGCCCCATTCCTCGCCGATGTGGCTGAAAAGAAAATCAGAGTAGGCGTACGGGAGATAGCCCATCTTCTGCGAGCCGTGGCCAAGCCCCATACCGAAGAATTGTCCCGAACCGAATCCCACGATCGACTGCTGGATCTGGAATCCGGCGTCGCTCCCTCCCCCACCGTGCAGGTAGGTCTGCAGCCGAGCCAGCCGGTAGGGCGCTGCCTGGATCCGGTCGTAGGCCAGCAGCACCCCTGCCACGAGCAAGAGCATGAAGTGCCCTACCCGCGCACCGGCGGCGAACACCACGATTCCGCCCAGCAGGGTAATGAGCGTGGCCATGGAGAGGTTGGGCTCGAGCAGGATGAGCACGAACACCGCGCCAAGGATAACCACGAACGGAAGGATGCCGTTGCGGAAATTGCGCAGCTGGTCCCCCTTCTTGGTCACCAGCATGGCGCACCAGACGACCACCACGAGCCGGGCCACTTCCGAGGGTTGCACGCTGAGCGGCCCCAACTGGAGCCATCGGCGGGCGCCGTTCTTCACGGGCGCAATGGCCTCGGTGCCGGGCAGGATGGTAACAACCAGGAAGCAGATCGTGAGCAGCAGCAACGGCCACGCCATCCGGCGCCAGATGTCGTAGTCGAGCCGGGAAAAGATGATCAGCAGGATGCCGCCGATCACCGCACCGGACACCTGCGTCAGCGCATACTTGTACTCCACGATCCGCCCGCCCCTGAGCGGGACCAGGCTCGAGGCACCGTAGACCGCGACGATGCCGAACACCACCAGCGTCAGCACCACTACCGCGAGGAGGCGAGTCTCCCAGCGCAGTTCGCCGGGATGGCGGATCGCGAGCTGCTTCACAGCGCCTCCACCCAGGCGCGGAAGGTCTCGCCGCGCTGTTCGTAGTTGTCGAACATGTCGTAGCTGGAGCAGGCCGGCGAGAGCAGCACGGCATCGCCAGGCCGAGCGGCGGCGCGCGCCTGCGAGAGCACGTCCTCGAACGTCGTTCCCCTCTTTACCGGCACCGCATCCTCGAGGTCGGCCTCGACCTGCGGTCCCGCTTCGCCGTAAGCGATGACGAGGCGACAGCGATCCTTGAGCAGCGGTGCAAGCCGGGTGTAGGGCTCACCCTTGTGACGTCCGCCGAGCAGCAGCACGAAGGGCCGATCCAGCGCCCTGATGGCCACCTCGGTGGACGTGACGTTGGTGGACTTGGAATCGTTGATCCAGAGCACGCCGTCAACCTCGCGAATCGGCTCCACCCGGTGCGCAATGGCGCGGAACCGCCGCAGCCCCTCGGCGATGGCGTCGGTGCTCACGCCGGCCGCACGCGCCGCAAGACCGGCCGCGAGGGCATTGGCCACGTTGTGGTCGCCGAGCAACGGCAGCTCGCCGCGCCCCAGCAGCGGCTCGTCATCCAGCATGAGCTGGTCTGTGTCGCGGTTGTACCAGCCATCAGCCCGAGACCGGACCGAGAAGAACAGCTTCCGGCCCGGAACATCCCGCAGCATTTCCACCACGGCCGGGTCGTCGGCATTACCGACCGAGACGGAGCCGGCAGTGGCATTGCGGAAGAGCTGCGCCTTGTCGCCGTAATACTCCTCCAGCGACGCATAGCGATCAAGATGATTGGGTGCGAGGTTGGTCAGCACCGCCACCGCCGGATCGACATGCGGCATGTCATGCAGCTGAAAGCTGGAGAGTTCCAGCGCCAGCCAATCGGGCGCTTCCGGGCGCTTGGCAATTTCACACACCGCCGTACCAATGTTGCCGGCAGTCTCAGCGCGAAAGCCCCCGGTCTGCAGGATCAGGCCTACCAACGACGTCGTCGTCGTCTTGCCGTTGGTGCCAGTGATGGCTACGTACCGCGTGTCGGGAAGCTCGGTGAGCCCAAGATCGGCTTCGGCGTACACCGGCACACCGGCGTCGCGCGCGGCCTCGAGCGGGGGCACGCCCGGTGGCACCCCGGGCGCCACCACCGCCGCGGTCGCGGACCGGATCTTCTCCAGGTCATGTCCGCCCAGTTCCACCGTGGCGCCAGCGGCACGCAACGCGTCGGCCCACTGCTGGTGTCGCTCCGACGTACCTGAGTCACTGGCATACACTCGCACGCCACGTTCGGAAAGCAGGAGGCCTGCGGCGAGACCGCTCTTGCCGAGCCCGATCACGGCCACTTCCCTCCCGGGTGCCCGCCAGGCATCAAGCATCAGCGCACCTTGAGCGTGGCAAAGGCAAGCAGGGCGCAGATGATGCCCAGGATGTAGAACCGGGTGACCACCGTCGTCTCCGCCCAGCCCAGCTTCTCGAAGTGGTGATGCAGCGGTGCCATCCGGAAGACCCGGTGAGCGTCAGCGTATTCCTTGCCCCTGGTGCGCTTGTACCACTTGTACACCGACGTCTGTGTCAGCACCGACACCGCCTCCGCCGCAAAGACGCCACCGATGATCAGCAGCAGGAACTCCGCCTTGAGCAGGATCGCCACCGTGCCCAGTGCGCCGCCGATGGCGAGACTGCCGGTGTCCCCCATGAAGACCTGCGCCGGATGGGCGTTGAACCAGAGGAATCCGAGACACGCGCCCATGAGCGCCGCACAGAAGATGGACAGCTCGCCGGCACCGTTGAAGTGATAGAGGAACAGGTAGCTGGTGAGGTCGGTCCGGGCCAGGATGTAGGCAAACACGGCGAACGCGAGTGACGCAATGGCCGCGAGCCCGGTGGCGAGCCCGTCCAGCCCGTCGGTCAGGTTCACCGCATTACTGCTCCCGGTAATGACGACCGTCACGAAGAGCACGTAGATGAGCGGCGCAAAATTCACCACCAGGTACTTGAAGAATGGCAGTGTCGTGGCCGTTGACGGCAGGACCTCGGCTGACACCACCGGCCTGAGGAGCAGCAGCAGTCCGAGCAGGATCCCGAAACCCACCTGCCCGACGAGCTTCCACCGCGCCACCAGTCCCCGCGATTTCCCCTGCACGATCTTCAGGTAGTCATCGAGAAAGCCGATGGCGCCCATCCAGAGGAGCGAGAGCAGCGCCACCAGCACGAACCGGTTGTCGAGCTGGGCCCAGAGCAACGTGGGGAGTACCGTCGCAAGGAGAATGATCAGCCCGCCCATCGTGGGCGTGCCCCGCTTGCTCTGGTGACTTGCGGGGCCTTCGGCCCGGATGACCTGCCCCACTCGGCGCTCCCGCAGGCGCCGGATGATCGCCGGGCCGACGAAGAAGGCGATGAGCAACGCGGTCACCACCGCGCCGGCAGCCCGGAAGCTGATGTAATTGAACAGATTGAACAGGATGTGGGACTTGCCGAGCGGTGCCAGCAGGTAGTAGAGCATCAGCCCTCGTCGGCGGAAACGGTGCGCGGGATGAGGAGCGGAAGTATACGCTCAAGGGCCACGCCGCGGGACGCCTTGAGCACCAGCAGCTCGCCGCCCGCCAGCCGCTGGGACAGGAGCGGTGCCAGTGCGACCGGATCGGCTGCCGTGACGAGGCGCTCGCCCAGCGCGGCACGATACGGTTCCAGCGCTGGCACGAAGTCGCCCACAGCCGCCAGCACGTCCGGCTTCAGCAGGACGAGCTGCTCCGCCACCTGGGCATGGAGCCGCTCCGATGCCGGGCCCAGTTCGCGCATGGTACCGGCCACGAACACGAGGCGCCGGTCCTGCCGCATCGCCTTGGCGGTCGCGATCGCCGACGCGAACGATTGCGGATTGGCATTATAGCAGTCGTTCAGGATGGTGAAGCCGTTGCGCTGGATGACCTCGCTGCGACCACCGGGCAACTGCAGCGCTTCGAGTGCCTGCGCGGCGCTGGGTGGGTCGAGCCCCAGTTCCTCGACCACAGTCCACGCCAGCATGGCGTTGCTGGCAAGATGGCGTCCGGGCAGCGGGAGATGAATCCTCTGGCCGCCAGCGGTGAACGCCGCCTTCCCTTCCGCATCGATCTCGATCTCCCGCGCCTTGCGTTCGGCATTCTGCGCCCCCGCCGTCACCTCCCGGCGCGCGAGCTGGCGTGCCCGCTCGGCCAGCGCTGGCGGCTCGGTCCCGACAATGGCCAGCGGCACGTCCCGCACCAGCTCGAGCTTCTCGGCCAGCACTCCTTCCAGCGATCCGAAGCCCTCGAGATGGCCCTCGGCCACGTTCGTGACGATGGCAATCGTCGGCTCGATGATCTCGCGATACCGTGCAATCTCGCCCGGCATGTTGGCGCCCGCCTCGATCACCAGCGCCTCGGTCTCCTCCGGCGCCTCGAGGATGGTCAGCGGCACGCCGACGAGGTTGTTGTAGTTGAGCCGGGTGGCATGGGTGCGAAACCTGGTCCTGAGCACCGCCGCCACCATCTCCTTGGTGCTCGTCTTGCCATTGGTCCCGGTGATGGCGACCACGGGCCCGCTGACTTGCTTGCGGCGGGCATGCGCCAGGTCGCCGTAGGCCTTGAGGGTGTCGTCCACCTCGATCAGCGCGAGCCCCGGCACCGCCGGAGTGCCCTGCCGCACGATCGCGGCGCGGGCGCCCGCATCGCGTGCAGCCGCGAGGTAGTCGTGCCCATCATGCCGCTCACCCGCAATTGCCACGAACAGGGCGCCCGGCTCGAGCGACCGCGTGTCGGTCGAGATCGAGGTGAATTCTTCCTCAGGCCCACCGCCGGGAAGCCCCAGCACCGCATGCACCGCCGCCGCCGTCCAGCGCATCAGGCCCCCGTCAGCTCGCGCAGGATCTCCCGCTCGTCAAACGGCACCTTTTCGGTGCCCAGCACCTGATACGTTTCGTGCCCCTTTCCGGCGAGCAGTACGGTATCACCCGGACGCGCTGCCTCCAGCGCCGCGCGGATGGCTTCGCGACGATCGGCAATGCGCCGCCTCGGCGTCGTGCCCATGCCGGCCACGATGTCATCGATGATTGCCTCAGGGTCTTCCGTCCTGGGATTGTCGCTCGTCACGATGGGCAGGTCCGACTGCTCGGCGGCAATGCGACCCATGATGGGACGCTTGCCCTTGTCCCGGTCGCCGCCGCAGCCGAACACCACGATCAGGCGACCACTGGTAAGCGGCCGCAGCGCCGAGAGTGCGCGCTCGAGCGAGTCCGGGGTGTGCGCGTAGTCCCGGAGCACCACGTAAGGCGACTCCATCAGCCGCTCCATCCGGCCGGGCACCTGGGGCGCCGAGTTGAGCCGCTCCGCGACGGTTTCCATGGGGAGCCCCAGTGACAGCGCGCACGCCGCAGCGCCCAGCGCATTGGACAGGTTGAAGTCGCCCAGGAGTGGCAAGGCAATCTCCGCACTGCCGAACACGCTTTCGAGGCGAAACCGGCATCCGGTGGCATCGAGTGAGATACCGGTGGCATGCACGTCACCCGCGGCATGGCGGCCGAAGGTGATACGGCGGACGTCGCGTCGCATGGACCGCCAGGCGGGATCCTCGGCATTGACGACTGCCACGCCGTCATTGCTGAGCAGGGTCGCCAGCCGGAGCTTGGACGCGAGGTAGGACTCCATCGTGCCATGATAGTCGAGATGGTCACGCGTCAGGTTGGTGAAGATACCGGCACGGAAGGTGAGCCCGTCGAGCCGGCCCTGATGAAGCGAATGACTGGACGTCTCCATGGCCACGGTCCGGCAGCCGCGGTCCCGCAAAGCCGCGAGCGTGGCCTGCAGGTCGACCGGCCCCGGCGTGGTGAGCGAGCCAGCAGTTGATTCGACCGTCTCCCCGCTGCCGTCAAAGGCACCCAGCGTCCCGATGCTGCCTGCGGTGCCCTGCGTATTCATGAGGTGTCGCACGAGACTCACCGTCGTGGTCTTGCCGTTGGTGCCGGTCACTCCGATCAGCGTCAGGGACCGGCCCGGATAGTCGTACCATGCCTGCGCCAACGCCACGGCCGCCGCGCGCCCGTTGGTCACCACCACTTCCGGCACGCCGGCGTTTCCGGGCTCCTCCACCACCACCAGCGAAGCGCCACGCGCCACGGCATCGCCGATGAAGTTGTGACCGTCAGCCTGGCTGCCCCGGACCGCTACATAAACGCTACCGGGCACGACCGTGCGCGAGTCGGCGCTGATGCCGGTGACGGCCGGCAGATCCGACGGCCACTGCACCAGCAGCTGGTGACGGGCGAGTACATCGAGGAGGAGCGCGGTATCGGTCATGGCGAGCCGGTAGTTGCCTTCGATGATGTGTGAAGAATGACGGTGCTGCCGGCGCGCACTGGAGTGCCCGCCGCCGGATTCATGTCGCGCACGGTTCCCGGTGCGCCATCCAGCTTCACCTTGAGCCCAGCGGCAAAGAGGGTCGCCGCCGCGCTGCGGGTGTCGCGGCCACTTACGTCGGGCAGGGTCACGCTGGGCCGGGAGGAGTCCGGTGCGGGCGTGACGGGCCATGCCACGCGAACGACCGGCGGCTCGGGGGTTGGCTGTGTCGGGGCCAGCTTCGGCTGAGGCGATGGCGTGGCCGTCGTTGGCGTAACCAGCTCGTCGAGCTTCAGTGCCTGATTACGCGAGGCGAGCGCCTGCTGCAACATCTCGCTGGTAAGCGGTGCCGCCGTTTGCGATGCATAGTAGGCCCCGCGTGGCCGATCAATCTTGATGACAGCGACTATCTGCGGATTGTCGGCTGGCCAGATCGACGCGAACGAGGCGACATATTGGCCAGCCTCGTAGCCCCCGTCCTTCGCCACCTTGGCCGTTCCAGTCTTCCCCACCAGCTCGTAGTTCTGGATCTGGGCCCGTTCACCGGTGCCGCCCGTGCTCACCGCCCGCCTGAGATACCCGCGCAGGGTGGCAGCGATCTCCTCGGGAAGCACCCGCCGCACCGGCTCCGGCTCGTGCTCATAGAGTACGGTGCCGTCGGGGGCCAGGATCTGCTTGACCAGCGCTGGCGTGTAGAGCACGCCGCCGTTGGCGACGGCCGCATACGCCGCCGCGAGCTGCACGGCCGTCACCGAGATCTGGTACCCGCGGGAGACGCTTTCGAGCGTGTAATCCCTGGTCCACGTGCGTGGCATCGGCAGCTTGCCACGCGACTCGGATGGAAACCCGACTCCGGTATACGTGCCGAACCCGAAGTCACGGAGCGTCTCGTACAGCTGCGAGGGAGCCAGCCGCCGGGCAAACTTGGCCATCGCAATATTGCTGGAGACTTCGATGGCCTCCGCCAGCGTGAGCGGGCCGTCTACCTTGTGGTCGTCATGTATGGCATAGGGCCGCCCGTACTTGGCCGGGACGAGCCAGACGCCGTTCTCGCCGTCCACTGCATCGGTGCTGTCCACGGCATGATGCAGGAGGAGTGCGGCGGCCGTGAACAGCTTGGCAGTGGAACCTGGCTCATACGGCGTGGTGAAGGCCGAGGCGCTGGAGCGCTCGCCCTCGACACGTGAGGCCACGGCGAGCAGCTCGCCAGTCGACGGATCAAGAAACACGGCATCGCCACTCTTGGCGTGCGAACTGTCGAGCGCCTCGTCCAGTGCTCGCTCGGCGATTTCCTGCAGGCGCGCATCGATCGTGAGCACCACGCTGTTGCCCGCCACCGGTTCGCGCACCAGCCGCGCCGGCGAGTCGAACCGGCGGCCCAGATGATCGCGAAGCTGCACCGTCTCACCCGGCACGCCCTGCAAGAGGGAATCGAGCGCGCTCTCGAGGCCCGACGCACCGACCGCAGTATCCGGCTCGAGGATTCCCACGGTGCGATTGGCGAGGTCGCCCATCGGGTGGATGCGACGGAGGAAGGGCTCCAGGTGCACGCCGTCGAGGTCGCGGATCGACTGGACATCGAGCGCGGTATAGGGCCCGAAGAAGTAGACCGAGCGCGCGCCGGAAGCGAGGCGAGCCGCGATCTTCCGACTGTCCTCACCGAGCGCGCGCCCGACTTTTCGCGCCAGGGCACTCCGGTCGGTCACCTGCTCCGGCGCGAGCGAGACGTGGTAGGCCTCCTGCGTCTCGGCG
>CBINCZ010000052.1:0-10001 GCA_966249295.1 uncultured Gemmatimonadales bacterium | reverse complement strand
CGAGACCGCGGAATTCACCAGCATCGGCGGCATCGTACGCGGCGTCGTCGCGCTCGACAGCCGGGCCGTGGTGCAGCTCGGCCTGGTGCTGCTCATCGCCACGCCGATTGCACGAGTGGTCTTCTCCCTGGTGGCGTTCCTGCTGCAGCGCGACCGGCTGTACGTGGTGATAACCAGTGTTGTCCTGGCGGTGTTGCTGTTCAGTCTGGTATTTGGTGGCGGATGAGGAAGTCGTAAGTCATGTGTCGTATGTCGTATGACCTATGACGTATGCCTTATGACACAAGACACCCTTTCGGAGAGGCTCCCATGCGCTTTCCCTCCATTGCCGCCCTGACCGAGCGCGCCGGTGAAGTCGCCCGCCGGTTCCCGCTCACGCTGGCGCTGGGCGCGATAGCGGCAGGGTTTGCCGTCGCCGCGATAGATCGATTTTCATCCGGCCACGAACTCCAGTGGCGCATTGCCATGGTGGCCCTGCTGGGATTGCCGCTCTCGGTGGGCTTTGCGCTCCGCGCGCGCTACCTCGGCTGGAGCGTAGCCCGCCAGGCGCTGTGGCAGGCGGCGGGTCTCGTGGTGCTGGTCCTGTTCTTCATCAGCTGGCCGGGCCCGAAGCGCGACCAGGACATGGTGCGCTTCCTCCACCTTGCCGCCATCCTCCACCTGGTGGCGGCGGTGCTCCCGTTCATCCGGGGCCGTGAGACCACGGCGTTCTGGCAGTACAACCGCCGGCTCTTCGAGAGCTTCCTGCGCGCTGCGGTGTTTGCCGCGGTGCTGTTCGTGGGGCTGGCCGTCGCCCTGGGCGCGCTGGACAAGCTGTTCGGCGTGAACGTGCCGACCGACAGCTATCCCCGGCTGTTCTTCGGCATGGCCTTCCTGGTGCATCCCTGGATCTTCCTGGCCGGCGTGCCGGATGAGGTCGAGGAGCTGGAGTTCCGCTCCTATCCACGCGCACTCAAGATCTTCACGCAGTATGTGCTCACGCCGCTGGTCGCCATCTACCTGGTCATCCTGATCCTCTATCTCGGCAAGATCATCGTGACCGGCCAGTGGCCAAGCGGCTGGATTGGCTACCTTGTGACCGCCGTGTCCGTGGCGGGCCTGCTCGGCTTCCTGCTGGTGCATCCGCTGCGCTCGCTGCCCGAGGAGGGATGGATACGGCTTTACGCTCGCGGCCTCTTCATCGGGCTCATCCCCGCGGCCATCATGCTGCTGCTCGCACTCTGGAAGCGAGTGGAACCGTACGGGCTCACGCCGCTCCGGACTCTCGGGCTGGTGCTGGCAGTCTGGCTGCTGGGGATCGCAGTGCTCTACACCGTCTCCCGCGGTACCAGCATCAGGACCATCCCACTCTCGCTCGCGGCAGTACTGGCGGTGTGCTTCGGCGGACCACTGGGTGTCCGTCACCTCTCCGTGAACAGCCAGGCCGAGCGCCTGGCTCGGCTCCTCGAGAGCAGCGACAGCTCCGATGTGCGCGCCCGCGAAGCAAGCGCGGCACTTGGTTTCCTGCTTCAGTACAATGAGCGGCGCGCGGTCGAGC
The DNA here is from genome assembly GCA_966249295.1 of uncultured Gemmatimonadales bacterium. Lineage (GTDB taxonomy): Bacteria > Gemmatimonadota > Gemmatimonadetes > Gemmatimonadales > GWC2-71-9 > CAMLHP01. Next base: position 8,464 of record CBINCZ010000052.1, on the reverse strand, counting down.
GGGTCTTCGGCGACTCGGCGCTCGCGGGCGTGGACCTGGCCCAGAACTACTGGACGGTGCGTGACTCCGTCGCCACCCGGCTGCTCGCCATGAAGGGCGTGACGTACTCGGCGGCGAGCGCACGCGGGCCCGGCGGGCGGGAGATGGCGAGGAGAGCGCCAGACCAGGCCATCCCGACGACCGGCTATGACTGGCTGGTGCCGCTGGATTTTGCGCGCGACACGCTGGTTGCACAGGCTGGTCCGCACGCCATCCGTGCCCGGCGGGACTCCACCCGCAGCTGGCTCGACGTGCAGGTGGACAGCTCGGCACCGGTGCGCTTCCGGATCGACTCGATGTACCTCGCGTGGCTGGCCGCCGACAGCGCCAGCCGGCCCGGCCAGCTGCTCAGCGAGCGCCGCGCGGGCGCGGTGCGGCTGATGCTCGCCGCGAATGACATCTGGGCATCCGGTCCCGGCGACTCGCTGCGTATCGGTGGCATGAACGGCCACCTTCTGGTGGGCGAACCTCGTTAGCGGGCCGCATGGGCCAGGACAGGGATAGTTTTCCGGCATGAAAGGATCAGCGATCCTGCTGGCGCTGGGCCTGCTCGTCGCATGCAGCACGCACCGGGGCTCTCCGGAGGTTCCGGCTCCAGCGCAGGCCGACACCGTGCTCGTCTGGGTCACGGACCCGCGCGACACGCTGACGCTGCACTTCGACTCGCTGGCGCACCTGCTTGGCGCCTCCTCCATTCGCTGGCAGGTGGCCGACACGCGCGACGCATCGATCCTGGTGGCCCGCGGCCAACTGCCGGCCGTGGCCCATGGTCCCTTCCTCAAGGCGTTTCCTGCCGGCACGGCGACAGCCGAGCGACTGCCCTGGGGCCGGCTCTATGCTCTGGTGTCGGACTCCATGATCCCGGTGCCGGCGCTGGCCGATTCGGGATCGGCCCAGGGCGTGCGTGACGATCTGGCTCGATTTGCCGTGAGCACCGACGCCGAGCCGTCCATCACGGCGCCGCCCGTGCCGCTTGAGTGCGACAGCATGATCGCCCGCGCCCGCGAGGCCCGGCCGAGGATCGCCTATCTCGCTGATGACCCGGTGGGCCGGGCCCTCGCTGAGCGACTTGCTGCGCTGGCCGGCATGACTTCCATCGGCCTGGAGTCGCGCGAGTTCGGCTGGGCGCTAAGCGATGGACGCGAGGCGGGCATCGTAGTGGCCGTGCCGCTCGTCACGCGGGACAGTGCAACGTCCATCTTCTGCGGCGCGCGCCTCACCGCCCTCATCGAGACGCGCGCCACGCTCATCACCCGCCCCACGCCATGACCTTTCGCGGCCGGCTGATCCTCGCACTGCTGATTGCTGCGCTGCTGCCCCTCATCGTCTTTGCCCTCGGCGTGCGGCGCGAACTGTCACTGCGCATTGCACAGGGGGAAGAAGCTGCGAACCGGCGTGCGACGGCGCAGGTTCAACAGGCGATCGCCGCCGAAGGCGCGCGCATCGGGAGCCGGCTGGATGTCATCGCGCGTGACCTCAGCGGAGACACCCGTACGCTGCGCGCCCTCTCGGGCGACGCCCAGGCCCGGCGCTGGCTCATCGATTACGCTGCAACGTCGGCGAGCGTGGCGGGCCTCGATGCATTGCAGCTGCAGGACTCGACGGGCACCGTCCTGAGCGCGAGCCAGTTCCGGAACCTCTACGGCCAGCGTGAATCCATGCTGTCCCCTGGCGACAGTGCGCGTGTGTGGCTCGCACGCACTCCCTCGGGCACCATGCCGGTACTGGCGCGCATCACCGGCGTGACGATCCCGGGTCACGACCTCCGCCTCACCGGCGGCACTGCCCTCGATTCTGCCTGGCTCGGCACGCTCTCACCTGACACGGCAATTGGCGTCGCGCTCAGGCTTCCGGGCGATTCGATGCCGGCGCACGTGGCGATCGCGGAGTTTTCACTGCCCTTCGGTGAGCGAGACGCCGGGAGAGCGGGCGCCCGAATCGTCGTCTGGCGTCACTCGAGCAGCATCGCTGAGCTGCGGCAAGGGGTTTCGCAGCAGCTTGCCATCGCCCTCGCATTGAGCGGCATCGTGGCCGCCGTACTCGCGCTGTTCCTTGGCGCGCGGATGAGCCGGCCGCTCAGGGAGCTGACGGTACGCGCGGAACGGGTGGACGTGGATCATCTCGATGAGGACTTTGCCAGCGGCAGGAGTGACGAGATCGGCCGGCTCAGCACCGCACTGGGCGCAATGCAGCACCGGCTGGGGCGCAGCGTGGCCCAGCTGCGCGACGCCGAGCGGCGGGCCGCGACCGGCGACCTGGCTCGGCAGGTGAATCATGACATCAAGAATGGCCTGGCACCGATCCGCAACGTGCTGCGCCACCTGTCGGAACTTGCCGCGGGCAATGACGCGGCGGCGTTGCAGGAGGTCTATCGCGAGCGGGAAGCGACACTCACCGCCAGTGTCGCCCACCTGGAGGAGATGGCGCGCAACTATGCCCAGCTCTCTCCCAGGCTGGCGGGCGGAAGTGTCATGGTGGCCGCCGCTCTTCGTGACGTCGTGCGCGATATCGGCGACGCGCGCATTGCAATGGATATTCCCGCGGCTGCATCCGACGCGGCGGCGGCGGCTGACCCGGCAACGCTGCGGCGCATCCTGCACAATCTCATTTCCAATGCCATCGAAAGCCTGCCGGACCGCGCCGGCAGCGTGACGGCAGCCGTGGAGGCAGGGCCCGACCTGGTGACGATATCGATCACGGATACCGGGCGCGGGATGTCGGCCGCCGAGCTCGATCGCGCGTTCCGCGACTTCCACACTACGAAAGCCGAAGGAACGGGACTCGGCCTCTCAAGCGTGCGGCGGCTGGTGCTGGAGCTTAACGGCTCGCTCCGCGCATCGAGCAGCCCCGGTACCGGTTCCCGGTTTGAAGTCTCGCTGCCTCGCGCGCCCGCAGGAGATTCCCGCTCGTGACCCGCATTCTCATCGTGGATGATGTCCGGCCGCTCGCCGAGCAGTACGCGTATGACCTCAAGCGGCTGGGCGGCTTCGAGACCGCCATCGCCGACGGCGGCGAGGCGGCGCTCACGCGCCTCGAGCAGAATGATATCGACTGTGTGCTGCTCGACCTCGAGATGCCGGGGATGGATGGCTTCGAGGTGCTCCGGACCCTGCAGCATCGCGGCGTCGAGATCCCGGTCATCGTGTACACCGGCACCGGCGACTTCGATCGCTGTATCCAGGCGGTTCGTCTTGGTGCCTATGGCTTCATCGACAAGGCCGAGCCGATGGAGCGGGTAGTGCACGAAATCACGACCGCGCTGGAGCGTCGGCGACTGCGACTGGAGGTCATGCAGCTGCAGGGTCGGCTGGGTGAGTCGTCGCTGGTGGGCAGCAGCCAGCCGATGCAGCACCTCAAGGCGTCCATCCGGCAGCTCGCGCCCATCCCCAGCACCGTGCTGATCCTGGGGGAGAGCGGCACCGGCAAGGAGCTGGTGGCGCGCGATCTCCATCGGCTGGGGAGCCATCCATCGGCGCCGTTCATCGCCATCAACTGCGGGGCACTGCCGGAGCATTTGGTGGAAAGCGAGCTGTTCGGCCATGAGCGCGGCGCCTTCACCGGCGCGGTGACTACCCGCCGAGGCGCGTTCGAGGCCGCCGAACAGGGTACGCTCTTCCTCGATGAGGTGGGCGAACTGCCTGCCGCGGCACAGGCCAAGCTGCTCCGGGTGCTTGAGGACCATCGTGTTACCCGGGTAGGCAGCAACAAGCCGGTTGACGTCCATGCCCGCGTCATCGCCGCCACCAATCGCGATCTCGATGCCGACGTGCGGGAGGGGCGCTTCCGCGAAGACCTGCTCTACCGGCTCAATGCGCACGTCATCCGCGTGCCACCCCTGCGCGATCGCGCGTCCGACATCGCCGCCATCGCGGAACGCTTCCTCGCCGACATCTGCGACCGCTTCGGCGTGCTCCGCAAACGGCTCTCCGGCGAGGCACTGGCGCTGCTGATGGCGTACGACTGGAAGCGGAACAACGTGCGCGAGTTGAGGAACGTGCTGGAACGGATGGTGATAGCGGCGGATGGCGAGGTGCTTCGCGCAGAGCATGTGCCGGAGGAAATCCGCTCGCCCGGCGCCACCACGGCGCCCGGCACCAGTTTCCAGGACCAGCGGACCGAAGCCGAGCGCCGCATCATCCTCTCGGCGCTGGAAGAGCACGGCTGGCAGATCACCCGCACCGCCGAGGCACTGGGGCTGGCGGATCATGCGAGTCTGTTGAAGATCATGAGGCGGCTGGGGGTAAGGCGGCTAGACGGCTAGACGACTGGGCGGCTAGCCGGCTCGGCGGCTCGGCGGCTCGGCAAGGCTGTAGCGAGCGAGTCGCGTCACCAGAGGGCGCGTCAGTGAGCGGCAGCCCGAATTTGATCTCTCCCGCCTGAGCGAACTGCAGCGCCCGGCGGTAACGCGACTGCGAGCGAAAGGTTACGGCTTTGCATTCGGCGCTCGATTCACGTCGTGTCCGACCGGACACTTTCGCTGAATCTCGAAAGTGTCCCGACGGACACATCCGCCCAGTCTCGCGTCCCGCGTCTCGTGTCCAAGGGCCTCGCGCACAACAACTTAGCCTTTCGCATCAAATCGCCCGCAACATGGCCGGCCGCTTGCCTTCTCCATGGGTGTCCGTCGTCACCCAACAGCGCTTCGGCGCTCACCGGAGGAGGAGATCATGTCAGCCCGTCACCAGTACTCGCTCGCCGCGCTTGCGGCCCTGTTCTCGCTCAGCGTCGTTGCCTGCGGCGACGAGGCCAAGCCCACTGACGTCAAGCCGACCACGGTCACGTCGGTAAGCGCCAGCACCCCGACGGTGCCAGCGACGCCGGCCGCCCCTGAAGTGGTGGCTCGCGCAGTCAGTGCCAGCTACGAAGACGGCGAGGCCGCCTACCGCGCCGGCGCGTACGCCGACGCGGAGACCATCTTTGCCGCGTACGCCGAGCGGAAGCCCGACAATGTCTTCGGCCACTACATGCTGGGCCTGTCCGCCTGGAAGGCCGGCGAACTCGATCGCGCCGCAGAGGCGTTCGACCGTGCCCTGGAAATCGACTCCACCCACGTGAAGTCACTGCTCAACTCGGCGCGGGTCTATTTCGATCTCGGCAAGGCCCAACTCGGCCGTGAACGGGTGGAACGGGCGCTCAGCATCGATTCTACCGATGTGGATGGCCTGCGGCTCTATGCCCGCGCCCTCTACAACACCGGCGATACCGCCGGCGCCATTGACGCGTACCGGAATGTCCTGGTGCATGACGAGCAGGATGTGTGGAGCATGAACAACCTGGGGCTCATCTACATCCAGCAGGGCAACTACGAGGACGCCATTGCGCCGCTGGCACGGGCCGTGGAGCTGCGGGACAACGCCCCGGTCTTTCATAACAACCTGGGCATCGCCCTGGAGGGCAGCCGCCACTACGCCGCGGCCCGCGACCAGTTCGACCGCACCCTGCAGGTGGACTCGACCTATGGCAAGGCGGCAGTCAGCTTCGAACGGATGCAGGGCCTCGCCGGCGATTCCGCGAGCGATGTGGACCTGGGAGAGAAGGCGGCGGAATTCACGCAGTTTGTAAGGGCGTGGAAAGCGGAAGGGGAGCTGAAGGCTGAGAGCTGAGAGCTGAGAGCTGAGAGCTGAGAGCTGAGAGCTGAGCGCGAAGTTGTCACCCCGAGCGTAGCGAGGGGGCGGAGGCCCGGACGAGCCTCGGCCCCCTCGGTCGCTTCGCGACCTCAGGATGACACTACGACCTACGACCTACGACGTACGACCAACCTGCCCGTCCCGCCCGTCCTGCCCGTCCTGCCCGCCCTGTCAATGTGCTTCCTCCGCCATGATCCTGTCGTACGCTGCGGTCAGGTCGTGGCGACCGACAACGCCGACCAGCCGGCCGCGGTCGCGCACGGAGACCACGGGCAGGTAGTCCACGTCCACCGCACCGAGCCGACGCATGGCCGTGAGGAGGGAGTCCTCCGGTGTCACCGGCTTCACTGACAAGCGAGCGAGATCGGTGGCGAGGACCGCTCCGGGTGGAATGGTCTCATCCAGCTCGCGCAGGGTCTCGCGCGACAGCATGCCGACCAGGCGTCCATGCACACTGACAACGGGGAACTCCGTCTGGCGGCTGCCGCGGGTGATCTCGAGAATGGCTGGCACGTCCGCCCAGGCAGGGACCGTCACCGGGTCGCGGTGATAGCAGTCGGCCACAGTGGCCCGAGCCAGCACCACCGCGTCGGCGCCCTGTGAGAGCACCACGCCGCGCCGGACCAGCCACTCTGTATAGATGGATTCGGGATGAAGCCGCCGGCTCACCATGTAGGCCAGCACGCTCGTGAGCATGAGTGGCAGGATCAGGCCGTAGTCGCCGGTCATCTCGAAGACCATGAAGATGGCCGTGAGGGGCGCGTGGGTGGCGCCGGCCACCAGGCCCGCCATGCCCACCAGCGCCATGGCACCCGGCAGCGCCGGTGCCGACTGGAAGAGATGCGTCGCTGCGACGCCACACGCGCCTCCCAGGGTGGCGCCGATGAAGAGCGCGGGCGTGAAGACGCCGCCCGTGCCGCCGGCGCCGAACGTCACTGCGGTAGCAACCAGCTTTGCAGCGGTGAGGCCGAGCAGAAAGAGGCCGGAGCGCGTGGCCACGATGCCGAGGTTGAGGCTCTGGTGGCCGTGGCCCCAGAGGTCCTGCCGAAACATGAGGTCCAGCGCGCCGATGATGACGGCGCCGAGCGCGAGCCGCATCCACGGCGACTGGATCAGGGCAAACCGGTCCTGTGTCTTCCAGACCCCGCGCGAGTACAGCACCGCCACTACGCCGCATACGATGCCCAGCAGGGCGTAGAGGATCATCTCCCACGGGCTGTGCACCCCGAAGTTGCCCGGCATCGCCAGCACCGGCCCGTTGCCAAAGATCGCCCGGCTCACCGTGGCGGCGAGGATGCTGCCCACCACATAGGGAGCGAGCGCCATGCCCCCGGCTGTGCCGGTGATCTTCTCGATGCCGAAGATGACGCCGGCGATCGGCGCATTGAATGCCGCCGAGAGGCCGGCGGCGGCGCCGCAGCCGGCGAGAGTGCGAAGCCGGTTGGGCGAGGCCCGCATCCAGCGTCCCAGCTTCGACGCTGTTCCCGCGCCCAACACCACGACCGGCCCTTCGGCGCCCACCGACCCGCCCGTCCCGATTACGACCGCCGCCGCCGCGGTCTTGGCCAGCACCGGCGTCAGCGGGATCACCCCGCCCTTCACGCCCACCCGGTACATCACGTCCGGGATATTCTCGCCGGTGGAGCCCCGGGCGCCGTAGATGCCGAGCCAGCGGCAGATGGCGAGCCCCAGTGCCACGAAGATCGGGATCAGCACCAGGTCCGAGATCGGGATGCGCAACGCCGAGCGGAGGACGATGTCCTGCACCAGATCGATGAAGCGGTAGAACAGACTGACCGCGAACCCCACCAGCGTTCCGATGATGCCGGCCAGCACCACGAGCATGGTCTGCTCGTCGTGCCTCAGGGCGGCGAGGTTGGAAGAGAGGAGTCTGGCGGCGTTGAAGAGCGGGGCGGTGGCGGCGGCGAGCGGGGTCTGTTCGGATCGCGGTTCGGGGCTGGCCATGGAGAGAAGATAGTCGGCTCGGCGGCTCGGCGGCTCGGCGGCTAGACGGCTAGACGGCTGGACGGCTGGACGGCTGGACCGCAGGGCGAGCAGGAGCTTGCGACTCGTCATTCCCGCGCAAGCGGGAATGCCGAGTCGGCCAGACCCGTGACCCGCGACCCTGGATAGCGCTTAGCTTTCAGCTTTCAGCCTCCAACCTTCGGAACCGCCATGCGCCCAGAAGACCTCCGCTCCCTCCAGGCCCCGCTCAAGGAGCTTTACCGCGCTGACCCTGGCCGGGCCGTCGTCACCTTGCGCGCGGACGGGCGCATCGACGATCCCGGCATCTCCTGCCGAGTGGAGACGGGGCAGGCGCTGGTGGAGGCGGGGCTGCATCCGGCCACCGGTGGAACCGGGATGCAGCTCTGCTCCGGCGACATGCTGCTGCAGGCGCTGGTGGCCTGCGCCGGCGTCACGCTCCGGGCCGTGGCGACCGCGCTCGACATTCCGGTGACGGCAGGCCGGATCCACGCCGAGGGCGACCTGGACTTCCGCGGCACGCTGGGGGTAAGCAAGGAGGCCGACGTGGGCTTCGGGGCCATCCGGCTCCGCTTCGAGCTCGAGACCAGCGCCAACGAGGAGCAGCTGGCCACCCTGCTCAAGCTGACCGAACGGTATTGCGTGGTGTTGCAGACGCTCAAGGGAGGACCCGAGATAGGGGTGGAGCTGAGCGCTGAGCGCTGAGCGCTGTGGGTCCAGGGGGAGATCTCGTGCCAGAAATTGCGAGCGGTTACGAACAAATCGCGGAGGCTTTTCTTGCTGCCCGGGGCCGAGCGAGGGATGGCATCGGCGTA
>CBINCZ010000051.1:0-10135 GCA_966249295.1 uncultured Gemmatimonadales bacterium | reverse complement strand
GCGTTCGCTCGCGCGCACGTACCTGGCGAGCGGCGCGGCTGCGATCTCGGTGCTGACGGATGCCCCCTTCTTCGGTGGCAGCCTGGCCGACCTGCGTGACGTGGCCCGCGCCGTGGATTGCCCGGTCCTGCGAAAGGATTTCATCGTTTCCCGTGAGCAGTTGCTCGAAGGTCGCGCCGCGGGCGCCGCGGCAGCGCTGCTGATCGTGCGGGTGCTGGAGCAGGCAGAGCTGGAAGGACTGATTGCCTTTGCCGGCAAGATCGGGATTGCAGTGCTTGTGGAAGCCCACGATCGCGACGAAATCGCTCGCGCTCTCGATGCCGGTGCCACGGTGATCGGGGTGAACAGCCGTGACCTTGACACGTTCACGGTTGACGTGCCCCGGGCCCTGAGCCTGCTGGGGCAGGTTCCCAGCGGGTGCATTGCAGTCGCGGAGAGTGGGATCGCGGCACGTGATGATGTAGTGCGGGCCGCCGAAGCTGGTGCCGATGCAGTGCTGGTGGGGAGTGCGCTCTCAGGCGCGGCGGACGCCGGCGCGTTGCTTCAGGCTTTCATGGCGGTCCCGCGCCATGCGCGTTAGGGCGAAGATCTGCGGGCTGCGCCGCGCGGACGACGCCAGCCATGCTGCGGCGTCCGGTGCCGATTTTCTTGGAGTGGTGCTCGACGAGGGCCCACGCCAGGCATCCGACAGCGAGATCCGCGACGTGGTCGCTGCCGCGGCAGGGATTCCCGTCATGGCCGTTGTCGTGAGACTGCCCGTGGCAGAGGTGCTCCGCCGGCGGGACCGGACCGGTTTTGCCGGCGTCCAGCTTCATGGAGGCCAGGACGACGGGTTGGCGGCGGCATTGCACCGTGAGGGACTCATGGTCTGGCGAACTGCCCGCCTTACGGCGGAGAGCGACACCCCCGATCCGACCGGCCTGGCCAGGTACGCGGACGCTGTGCTGGTCGAGCCGTGGGTGCCCGGAGCTGCCGGCGGCAGTGGCCGGGCACTGGATCTGGCCCGGGCGGTCCGGGTTCGTGAGCGACTGGCGCCGCGGGCCATGGTCCTGGCAGGAGGCCTGACTCCCGCTAGCGTAGCCTCGGCTGCAAGGGCGGTGGCCCCCTATGCCGTCGACGTAAGTTCCGGCGTCGAGCGAGCCCCCGGAGTCAAGGACCGGCTGATGGTGGCGCGCTTTCTGGAGGCCCTTCGTGGCGTCAATTCCGATGGATAGACAGGCGAATCGCGGCAGATTCGGCCCCTATGGCGGTCGATACGTGCCCGAGACATTGGTCGCGGCGTTGGACGAGCTGGCGGAGCTCTACGATGCCGCCCGCTCCGATCCAGCCTTCTGGCATGATTTTGACGTACTGAGCCGCGAATATGTGGGTCGGCCGACCCCGCTGTCGCCGGCGCCCAGGCTGTCGGCGGAAGTTGGCGCGCGGGTCCTGCTCAAGCGCGAGGACCTGAACCATACCGGCGCCCACAAGATCAACAATGCCATCGGGCAAGCGCTCCTGGCCCTCCGCATGGGTAAGCGGCGGATCATCGCGGAGACCGGGGCCGGCCAGCACGGCGTGGCGACCGCCACGGTCTGTGCCCGATTTGGCCTCGAGTGCGTGGTGTACATGGGTGCCGAGGATGTCCGGCGCCAGGCGCTGAACGTGTTCCGCATGGAGCTTCTAGGTGCCACGGTCGTCCCGGTCGAGTCGGGAACCCGCACGCTCAAGGATGCGGCCAACGAGGCACTCCGGGATTGGGTCGCCAGCGTCCAGTCGACGCACTACATCATCGGCTCGGTGGTGGGACCGGATCCCTATCCCCGGATGGTGCGCGATTTCCAGGCGGTGATCGGTCGGGAGGCGCGGGACCAGGTGCTGGCTGCGGAGGGCCGCTTGCCGGACACGGTAGTGGCCTGTGTCGGCGGCGGCTCCAATGCGATGGGCATCTTCACCGCGTTTCTGGGCGACGACGTCGCGCTCGTGGGTGTCGAAGCCGCAGGGGAAGGGATCGACACCGCCCGGCACGCGGCCACCCTCGGTCGGGGCCGCCCTGGCGTCCTGCATGGCGCGTTGAGCTACCTGTTGCAGGATGCCGATGGCCAGGTGGCCGAGGCGCATTCGGTGTCGGCGGGGCTCGACTACCCGGGGGTAGGGCCGGAGCACAGTTACCTGCACGACACTGGTCGCGTTCGTTATGCGAGCGTCACGGATAAGGAGGCGCTGGACGCGTTCGGGGCGCTGGCCCGGCTGGAGGGCATCATCCCGGCGCTGGAGACGGCACACGCCCTCGCCTGGGTACAGTCGGAGTCGTGGCCGGAGAATCACATCGTACTGGTTTGCCTGAGTGGCAGGGGAGACAAGGACGTGGCACATGTCGCCCGATTGATGGAGCAGCGCGGATGACGGTGGCCGATTCCACCTCGGCCGTCCTGCCGGCGTCGCAGGTCGCGGAGCTGATTTCCAGCCTCGTGAAGGCGCTGCGCGCGTTCCAGATGTACCTGCCCAACAATCCTATCCACCAGCGCGCCAGCCAGAATGTTCAGGCGGCGTTCGGCCCCATCTGGGCGGCCACCGACGAGATCACCCTGACGGTGGCGGAAACCGACTTCGTCTGGGAAGACCAGGTCGTTTATCACCAGCTCAGCAAGGCCGAAAGCATCGCGTGGACCCTGTACAAGGACGGGCTCCGCGTGCTCACGTTCCGCAAGGGCGTGGAGCAGGAGGAGATCACCCAGTTCCTGGACCTGGTGAACCGGGCGCGCTTCCTTCCCACCGACGCGCCGGACGACCTGCTCACGCTGCTCTGGGAGCGGGAATTTCTCTGGATATCCTACGTGTTCGCGGAGCCGTTCGCGGAGGCGACCCCGACGGCAGCGGTGGACCAGCGCGCCACGCCCGAGGTGCGCCCGGAAGAGCGGCGGCAGGCCGTCGAGGAAGAGGCGGCCAAGCCCAGTGGCATGGTGGACCTCGACGACTTCGACGGCACCCTCTACTTCCTCGATGAGCAGGAGATCAACTACGTCATCGACGCGGTGCGCCACGAATACAGCCGGGACGCGCGTGGCAGTGCGCTCGCGATCCTCTTCGATCTCTATGAGATGGAGCGGGCGCCCGCCGTGCGCGAGGAGATCCATGCCATCCTCGACGCGCTCCTGCCCAACCTGCTGAACAAGGGCGAATTCCGCGTCGTCGCTTCCATCCTGCGAGAGTTGCGGGTGGTGGAGCAGCGGGTGACCACGCTCACTCCCTCCGAGCGGGCGCGGGTCCGCGAGTTCGAGGAGCGGCTGAGCGAGCCCACCATCGTGCGCCAGCTGGTACAGTCGCTGGATGAGGCCTCCACCCGGCCCGGTGACGAGGATGTCCGCGACGTGCTGGCCGAACTCCGCGCGTCGGCGCTGGGTCCGATTCTCACCATGATTCCTCGCCTGTACTCGGGCACCGTGCGTCACATGCTCGAGGAAACGGTGGACCGGCTCGCCTCACAGAACTCGGCGGAAGTGCTCCGGCTGCTGCACGATGGTATCGACGACGACGACGGCCATGAGGCGCTGCCGGCGCTGATCGGCGTCTGCGGCCGCCTCAAGCTGCAGGGGGCGGTGACCGGCCTCGGTGATCTCCTGAGCCATGACGACGCTGACATCCGGCTCGCCGCCGTACAGGCCCTCGACGCCATCGGGACGCCCGGCGCCCTGGCGCATCTCGATCGCGCACTCGAGGATGCGGACCGCGCCATCCGTGTTGCGGCCGTCAAGGCGCTCGGGACGCGCGGGTATCGGAGCGCACTTCGGCGGGTCGAGAACGTGGTGCAGGGCAAGTCGCTCAAGGACCTCGACATGTCGGAGAAGAAGGCCTTCTTCGAGGCGTATGGCACCATCGCCGGTGCGTCGGGGATCAAGTGGCTCGCCGGCGTGCTGAGCGGCCGGGGCCTGCTTCGCATGAAGGAACCACCGGAAGTGCGCGCCTGCGCCGCGCTCGCGCTGGGCCGGATCGGGACCCCAGAGGCCCGGCAGCTGCTCGAGGCGGCCCAGGACGACAAGGAGCTGGTGGTGCGAAACGCCGTGAAGCAGGCGCTGCGGGAGGGGGCGGCATGACCCAGCCGATTGCCGAAGGCGCCCCGAAGGACGGTGCGCTGCGTGCCAGCGGACGCGGCCTGCTCCTGACGCTGTATGCGGCGCTCCGGAGCCTCAAGTTGTATCCGGTGGAAAACGCCACGGTGCAACGGGCGCTCGACGATCTCGATCACGCCACCGCCGTGCTGCTGGAGCACGAGCCGGGCGTCGAGATCCGGCTGTCCGGTGATTTCATCTTCGTGAACTCCACCCGGCTGCGACTGGAGCTGGACAACTACGCGTCCTTCAGCAACATCCTGGCGACGCTCAGGGCCTTCGATATCGGCGTCCTGCATATCCATCGCGAGGTGACCCGCCGGGACTGGCAGGCTTTCCTCAGCATCCTGATCAACCTGGCCGAGCGGAACCTGCCGGAGCCCTTCGACGAGCTGGCGGAGCGGTTCTTTACCAGCGGGGTGCACGGGCTGGAGCTGGAGCGGGCCCAGCCGTCAGAGGATTCGCTGGACGAGCAGGCGCGCCAGCGCGAGCTGGCCAAGCGGACCTACTCGCACGGCGTGGCGGTCGCCAAGGAAGTGGTCACCAGCGTCCGGCTGGGCAAGGCCACCAGCGTCAAGAAGATGAAGCGGGCGGTGCAGCTGATCGTGGACCAGGTCCTCAACAACGAGACGTCGCTGATGGGCCTCACCACCATCCGTGACTACGATGAGTACACCTTCCAGCATTGCGTCAATGTGTGCATCTTTGCCGTGGCCCTGGGCAAGAAGCTGGGTTTTTCCAAGCTGCAGCTCTACGACCTCGGCATGACGGCGCTGATGCACGACATCGGCAAGGCCCGTATCCCGGTCGAGATCCTGAACAAGGCGAGCGGGCTGGACGACCACGAGTGGCGGGTGATGCAGGCCCACCCCTGGTTCGGGGCGCTTACCCTGTTCATGCTGCGCGGGTACGATGAAATTCCGTACCGGTCGATCCTCGTCGCGCATGAACACCACATGAAGATCGACCTGACCGGCTACCCCAAGACCCTCCGGCCGCGCGAGGTGGGGCTGTTCTCCCGCATCGTGTCCGTGGCGGACGGATTTGACGCCGCCACCACGCGCCGCAGCTACCAGACGGTGCCGATCGAGCCGGACCAGGTGCTGCGCGAAATGTGGGAGAACCCGCGGCGCGGCTATGATCCCGTGCTGGTCAAGGCGTTCATCAACCTGATCGGCATTTATCCGGTGGGCACCTGCGTCATCCTCGACACGATGGAAGTCGGGGTGGTGAGTGCGCCCAATCCGGACACCAAGCTGCTCAACCGTCCCCTGGTGCGTCTTGCCATCGACGCCGAGGGCGGCATGCTTCCAGCGCCGGGCCAGCAGGTGGACCTGGCGGAGCAGGATGGGGCGGGCCGCTTCCGGCGGTCCATCGTCAAGGTCACCAACCCGGGCCGGCATGGCATTGTCGTTGGCGATTTCTTCGTCTGATCCCTTCGTAACCACCTTCGCGGCGCTTCGAGCCCGGCGGCGGGCGGCGCTGATTCCATACCTCACCGCCGGCTTCCCGGACCGGGCGACGTCGCTCGCGGCGCTGCGTGCCGCGGACCGCCGGGGCGATATTCTCGAGGTGGGCGTGCCGTTCAGCGACCCGCTGGCCGACGGCCCCACCATCCAGCGCTCCAGTCATGCCGCCCTCCTGCAGGGGATGACCCTCGCGGGCACCCTGGACCTCATCCGCGAGGCGGAGCTGCGCCGGCCGGTGGTGCTCTTCACCTACCTGAATCCCGTGCTCGCCTACGGATTGCCGAAGCTGCTCCACGATGCTGCCGCGGCGGGCGTGTCGGGATTGCTGCTCACCGACCTTCCAGTCGGTGCTGATCCTGCCATCGAGCGCGCGGTGGCCGAGAGCCCGCTCGCACTGGTGCCACTGGTGGCACCCACGACACCCGACGCGCGCATCGCGACAATCAGCGGCTCCGCGCGCGGTTTTCTCTACCTCGTTGCCCGTCTCGGAGTTACCGGCGCCAGTGCCACGCTTGCGGCGGACCTTGGCGCGCAGGTGGCGCGGGTGCGACGCATCAGCGATCGGCCGGTGGCGGTCGGCTTCGGCATTTCCCGGCCGGCGCAGGCCCGGGATGTGGCCATGCTGGCTGATGGCGTCGTGGTGGGCAGCGCGCTCGTGGAATCGCTGGAGCGCGATGGCGTCGCCGGCCTCGAGGCAACGCTGGCTGCCCTCCATGCCGCCACGGAGCGCCCGGCATGACGTTCCGCGTCCCGGCCTTGCTTCGGTGGTATGCCTTTGCGTTGCAGGCCGGCGGGCTCCTGGTGGCCGGGCTGGCGCTCCTGCTCGACACCCGGTGGATGGACCAGCCGGTCGGAGTGGCCCTGCTGCTGGTCGGCACCATGGCGGTGCGCGCCGCGCCGATCCGGCTGAGCAAGTACAGCTACCTGACCCAGACCTCGCTCGCAGCGCTCGCGGGCGCCGTCATTCTCGGCCCCGGTCCCACCGTGCTGGCCCTGCTGCTGGGCGTGCCCCTCAGCGATGTGGTGGTGCTCCGCAAGGAGCTGCGCTCGGCGCTGGTCAACACCGGCCGGGAGATCCTCGCCTTCGTCGCGGCGTTCGGGCTTTACGCCATGGTGGAGGCGCTCACCGGTACCCCCGGCCTGGGCGTCGATTTCCTTCCCGCCGCGTCCACCTTGCTGGCCGCGTACTTCATCATCGGCCGGGCGCTGTTCTACTTCACCTTGCTGATCCGCAGCAAGCTGGACGTCGAGGAGCGGCTGCTCATCCTGCGCTGGGAGATCGTCTCGTATCTCATCAGCATGATCGGCGTGGTGGTGGTCGTCGCCGCCATCCAGACGCTGCAGCCGGCCGGATGGCTCGCGGTGCTCTTCGTCCTTGGTGTCCTGGGCGCGCTGACCCGCAAGATTCTCGAGGAAGCCATCGCCGCCGAGGACCTGAGCAAGGTCCATCTCATGGAGATGGCGATTGCCGGCAACGTCACGTTGCAGGATTCGCTGGAGCACATCGAGCGGCTGGCGTATCGGCTGCTGGACTGGGGAGACTTCCGCATCTACCGGGTCGAGGGCGACAGCGCGTCCCTGATGTACCGCAGCAGCATCGGGCGGCCGCACCGCAGTGTGCCGTCGGCGGAGCTGATCCCGCTTCGCGGCCATGCCATTGCCAGCGGGAAGCTGGTGCACGTCCGGAACGCGGGCAATGATTCGCGCATCACGCGGCCGGATCCTGACGTGCAGTGCATCGTGATTCATCCCCTCCGCTTCGGCGACAATACGCTGGGGACCATCGAGCTGGACCACTTCAAGCGAAATGTCTATCACGCCAAGGATCTCGCGGCCCTCAGCACCATCGCGGCCCAGGTCGCTACTGCTATCCACATCGCGGAGCTGCGACGGCCGCTGACCGGCCTGGTCGAGCTTATCGGGACACAGGTGGCTGCCTTGCAACGGGCCACCGACTCGCTGCGCGACAGCGCCGATGCGCTGGCCGAGGTTTCTCGCGCGGTGGAGAACTCGGTGGCCGACCAGGACGCATTCGTGCGGGAGGGGCAGGATGCGACCGACACCATGAGCGGCATCACCGCCAGCATGGCAGAGGAGGGTTCCAAGGCAGCCGCGGCGAGCCAGCAGGCCGCCGAGACCGCGGCGCACAATCAGGCCGTCGTGAGTGATGCGCTTCGCCGACTGGTGCAGTTCAAGCAGTTCGTGGGAGAAAGTTCAGTCCAGGTGACGGCACTCGGTGAGGTGAGCCGGCGGATCACCGGATTCATCGGATCGATCCGGGAGATCGCCGATGCCACCAATCTCATCGCGCTCAATGCGGCGATCGAAGCGGCCCGGGCCGGCCGCGAGGGGCGTGGCTTCGCTGTGGTGGCGGAGGAAATCCGGCAGCTCGCCGCGCAGTCGCTGGAGGCCGCGCGGGAGGCGGGCTCGCTCGTGACCGAAGTCTCGAACCAGGTCGATGCGGTCGGCCGGCAGATGCGGATCGGGCAGACCGTGGCCGCCGATGTGGAAGAAGTCAGCGGGGCGGCGGCGAGCGCCTTCCAGACCATCGTCGGCGCCACCGGCGATGCCGGGCGCCACGCCCGGCGGGTGGCCGAGATGGCCACCACGCAGGAGGCGTCGTTCCAGACCCTCAACGAGCGCATCCAGCGCGTCGCTGAATCATCGCGGCGGATGCGGGAAGACACCCGCCAGCTTGCGACCCGTTCGGCCGAGGCCGCGCTGGGCCAGGCCGAACTGGAACAGACCACCCGCGCGCTCGCCGAAATGGCGGCCGAACTGCAGGTGCTGGCCCGGCACTTCGCCGTCGGGGCGTAGACAGTCATGCACCACGCGTTTGTCGCGCTTGGCAGCAATCTGGGCGACCGCGAGGCCTATCTCGCCTTTGCGCGCGAGTCGCTTCGCGCCCTGCCTTCCACACGGCTGATGGCCGCGAGCCGGGTCGAGGAAACAACGCCGCTCGGCGGACGGAAGCAGCCCGACTACCTCAACCAGATGGTGTGGCTGCGGACGCGCCTGAGTCCGCGGGAACTGCTCGCTGCCTGCCAGCGAATCGAGCGCGCAGCCGGCCGGATGCGCGAGGTAACCGGACGCTGGGAATCCCGGACCCTGGATCTCGACATCGTGCGTTATGATGATATCACGCTCGACGAGCCCGGCCTGACGCTGCCCCATCCCGGGCTCGCGGAGCGGGATTTCTGGCAGCGCGAACTTGCGGAGCTGCTTGCCCATGACAACTGACCAGCGTCCCCGGACCGTACCCGACCTCACCGCCATGAAGGCGGCCGGGCGGCCCATCGTGATGCTCACCTGCTACGACGCGATGTTCGCGCGTATCCTCGACTCGGCGCCGGTAGATGTCTTCCTGGTGGGCGATTCGGTGAACCAGGTGGTCGCCGGTCGCGAGTCGACCCTCAGCGCGACTCTCGACCAGATGATCTATCACGCGGCCAGCGTCCGGCGCGGCACCGGCGCACTGGTGTTCGTGGACCTGCCGTTCCTGACCTATCAGGTGTCGGTGGAGGACGCCATCCGCAATGCGGGGCGGGTCATGCAGGAAACCGGCGCCAACGGGGTGAAGCTGGAGGGCGGCCAGCCCATGGCTCCCACCGTGGCTGCGCTGGTGGAACGCGGCATACCGGTCATCGGTCATCTGGGGCTCACGCCGCAGTCGGTGCACGCGCTGGGTGGCTACCGGGTGCAGGGCAGGGAGGCCAGCGCCGCCGACCGACTCCTGACCGATGCCCGCGCCCTCGAAGAGGCTGGCGCCTGTGCCATCGTGCTGGAACTCACGCCTGCTGAATTGTCCCGTCGGGTCTCCACGTCGCTGACCATTCCCACCATCGGCATCGGCGCCGGCGCGCACTGCGACGGCCAGGTCCTGGTGCTGCACGACATGCTGGGCATGAACGAGCAGTTCAAGCCCAAGTTTCTCAAGCGCTACGCCGAGCTGGCCACCAGTGTCCGCGAGGCCGCGACCGCATTTGCCGACGACGTGCGGAGCGGCCGCTACCCCGACGCCGCCCACAGCTTCGAGTGAGCATGCAGGAGGTCGGTGCCATCGGCCAGCTCCGCGCCTGGCGCCGGGCCCGGCGGGAGGAAGGCCGGCGCGTGGCGCTGGTGCCCACCATGGGTGCGCTGCACGAAGGCCACCTGGCGCTGGTGGACGCCGCGCGCCGGTCGGCGGATGCGGTGGTGATGAGCATCTTCGTCAATCCGCTGCAGTTTGCGCCCAATGAAGACCTTGCCCGCTACCCCCGCAACATGGAGCGTGATCGGGCGCTGGCACGCGAGCGCGGTGTGGATCTGCTTTTCGTGCCCGACGTGGACACCATGTATCCCGCCGGATCGTCCACCCGCGTCATGCCGGGCGACCTGGCCGGCCGCTGGGAAGGAAGCGCGCGACCCGGCCACTTCGCGGGCGTGCTGACCGTCGTCGCCAAGCTCTTTCACCTGGTTGAGCCCGAGGTGGCGTGTTTCGGGCAGAAGGACATCCAGCAGTTCACGCTGATCCGGCAGATGGTGCGCGACCTCGACTGGAACCTGCGGCTCGAGCGGGTGCCGATCGTGCGGGAACCG
>CBINCZ010000050.1:0-10185 GCA_966249295.1 uncultured Gemmatimonadales bacterium | reverse complement strand
TGGTGGGGCGGGCCTCCCACCGGGTCCCCGGCTTTTGGTGGGGGTGACGAACGGGTGGGCATCCTCCACCCTCGACCCCCTGCCCACCTGCTCGCCCTGCTCGCCCTGCTCGCCTTGTCCACCTGCTCGCCCTGCTCGCCCTGCTCGCCCTGCTCGCCCTGCCCGCCCTGCCCGTCTTGCCCGCCTTGTCAGATGCCGGTAGCGTACGATGGCTCCTCTTTCCCCCAGAGTGTCCATGGGCGACCGGCCGGACTGGTCCGCGCAGCTGCAAGCCCGTTACCGCGTCGAGCGTGAAATCGGCCGCGGCGGCATGGCACGGGTCTATCTGGCCGAGGAGCTGCAGCACCACCGGCCGGTGGCGATCAAGGTCCTGCTCGAGGACCTTGCCTCGTCCATCGGCCAGGACCGCTTCATCCGGGAAGTTGAGCTGGCCGCGCACCTGAGCCACCCCAACATCCTGCCCCTCCTCGACTCCGGAACCATTCCGGCTGACGGCACCCGTCCCGCCCTGCCCTACTACGTCATGCCGTACGTCGAGGGTGAGTCGCTCAAGGAACGACTCACCCGGGGACCGCTCGCGCTCCGCGAGGCGCTCGACGTCGTCCGCGCAGTGGCGGCCGCGCTGGATCATGCGCACGCCCATGGCATCGTCCATCGCGACGTCAAGCCGGCCAACATCCTGCTCACCGGTGGTGCCGCAGTCGTCACCGACTTCGGCATCGCGCGCGCCATCGACGAGA
The DNA here is from genome assembly GCA_966249295.1 of uncultured Gemmatimonadales bacterium. Lineage (GTDB taxonomy): Bacteria > Gemmatimonadota > Gemmatimonadetes > Gemmatimonadales > GWC2-71-9 > CAMLHP01. The sequence goes on along the minus strand of CBINCZ010000050.1, from coordinate 9,445 downwards.
GCGTCGCGCCGGCACTCACCACCAGCGGCCTCATCGTCGGCACGCCGCAGTACATGTCGCCGGAACAAGCCGTGTCAGGCGAGGCGATCGACGTGCGGAGCGACGTGTATGCGCTGGGATGCGTAACGTACGAGATGCTCGCCGGCACGCCACCGTTTGTTGCCGGCAGCGCAATGGTCCTGCTGGCGCGCCACCGGCTGGACCCGCCGCCATCGCTGACCACCGCGCGACCGGACCTCCCGCCAGGCGTGGCACTGGCGGTGCACCGGGCGCTCGCCAAGATCCCGGCGGAACGATTTCCCACGGCCGGCGCCTTTGCCGACGCGCTCCGCGAGTCGGCCAACTTCTCATCCGATTACTCCGTGCCGACGGCGACGCCGTCGGGCGCGCGGCGTTGGGCGAGGCCCGCACTGATCGGCGCCGCAGCGGTCCTTGTTGCGCTGGCCCTCGGTGCTCGGCTGGTGGGTCGCCACGGTGGTAGCGCTGCCACGCTGGACACCACGCGCTACGCCATCCTGCCGGTGGAGCAGAGGGAGAGCGGCCGCGGGGAAATCGTCGGCGGAATGCTGCGGGAAGCGTTCGGCCGGTGGAGCGGCATCACGGTAGCGGACGGATTCCAGATCGGGGACCAGCTGGAGCGGCGGCATCGTGCCGTTCCCGGCAACAACTTCGAGGCGCTGGCGGTGGCCGAGGCGGTGCAGGCGGGTCGCATGGTGCGCAGTACTGCTTCCCGCATAGGTGGGCGGCTCCTGGTTGAGGCGGCGCTCTACGACACGCGGTCGCGGAAGCCCCTTACGACGGCCAGGGTGACACTGGACAGCTCCTTCGTCGGCGCACAGGCGGCGCTCGAATCGCTGGCGGACAGCCTGCTGCTGGGCAGGACAACATTGGGAAGCTCCCCGGCGCCGCTGCCGAGAGGCGCGGGGGACTTTGGCACGCGATCGATACCTGCACTGCTCAGTTTCTGGGAAGGGCAGCGCGCGCTCCAGATCTGGACCTTGGGCCGCGCAGACTCCGCGTTCGAGCGGGCCATGTCGGCTGACGGACAGTTTGCCCGTGCAGCCCTCTGGCTCGCGCTGGTGCGGAGCTGGGCCGGCGATCCGGCCACCAGCTGGTCCAGCGCGGCGCAACAGGCCTGGAGCGGGCGCGATCGCCTGGCGCCGGCAGACAGGGCGATTTCGGCAACTCTGATCAGCCGGGCGACAGGGGACTGGGCAGCAGCATGCCAGCGGTGGGATTCGCTGGCCCGAGCTTCGCCGCATGACTTCGTCAACTGGTACGGACTGGGTGACTGCCTCGCCTCCGATCGAGGCGTCATCCGGGATGCGGCGAGCCCGTCAGGCTGGCGATTTCGTACCAGCTATCATGCCGCGCTCGTCGCGTACCAGGAGGCGTACCTTCTCGTCCCGTCCATCCTCTCGGCTCTCCGCGAGGGCGACTTTCAGGCCGTCCGCAAGCTCTACATGACGTCGCCCCAGAACAGCCGCTTCGGGGAAGGACGCGACGGCACCTTCTTCATGGCGATGGCCTCGTGGCAGGGGGACACGCTAGCGCTGGTCCCGTGGCCCGTCGGCGGCGCCGCCGGCACTGCCCAGCCTCCGCCCACCAACACGGCTGACGCGGTGGCGCACCAGCGGCAGCTCTACTTCCGGACCGTCTCGTCGTGGGTGAACGCGTTCCCTGACGTTCCGGACGCGCTGGCCGCGCTCGCCCAGGCGCGTGAGATGGTGGGGGACCGGACCGCGAGTGAAGCACTGGACCGGGCGCGCCAACTGGCGACGGCGCCAGGTGATCGGCTCCAGCTCGCGATCGATGCAGTGCACCTCGGGTTCAAGCAGTCGCTCCCCGACGACACGGCCGGACTCGCGCGCACCGTGGCGCTGGCCGATTCGCTGATCGGTGCCGACCCCGTCACGGATGAGGTCGGTCACATGAAACTGGCGGGCCTTGCCGCACTCATCGGCCGGGTGAGCGACGCACGCCGGCAACTTCGGAGCCCCGGTGTGGGCGCCCTGTTCAACGCCCCTCCCGGCCTTTCGCAGACGGGCCCGGGACTGGAACTTGTCGCGGCGTTCGGCCGACCAGCCGACACCATCGCGGCACTCGAGCGCGCGGTCGCTGACGTCATCAGCCAGCTTCCTGACGCCGACCGTGCCGACGCGCGCCTTCGCTGGTTGGCGCGACCAGTGACCCTGGCCTATCCCGACTACGTCTCGCCGCTCCTGCGTCCGCTCCACGGGCAAGGCGACTTCTTCCTGGATGCCCTGGCCATGCTCACCGCTGGTGACACGGCGGGGGCATTAAATCCGCTGGATCAGTGGGCAGAGTGGCGGCGCGCATCCGGCTCCGTCGCCGTGACGCTCGACCAGCTTCCAGCGCTCGCCGCCATTCATGCCCGGGCGCGCCGGCCGCACGAGGCGGTCGCTCTGCTTGACACGACCCTGCTCCATCTCTTCGGGTCCGGCCCCGACGCGCTGGTCGACCCGGTCAACGCCGCGAGCGTGGGACGGTCCATCGCGCTTCGAGCCGAGCTCGCGGCCCAGAGTGCGGATACGGCGGCAGCCCTTCGCTGGGCCGGTGCCTTGCTCGTGCTGTGGCATGATGCCGACCCTGCCCTGCAGCCGGTGGTGCGCCGGATGCGGCAGTTGACCCAGGGAACTGTGAACGCCGCCGCAGCGGGCGGCCCGACCCGGAGGACGCAATGAAGCGACGTGGCAACAAGGTCCGAAGCCTGGCGTGGTGGTGCGTCGTAGTCGGCGTGCCGGGCGCGCTGGTCACTGCCTGCCCCGGGCCCCACGACTCCAAAACCACGAGCTCTGCTGGCGACTCGACCGCGTGGGCGTTTGGCTGCCCTGAGCACAACATCCGGATCAAGGCATTTGAGGATTCGGTGATTACGTCCATTCCGATCGCGCCCACGACCGACGTCATGCCTGAGTATCACGACTGTCAGCGGTTTGTCGTGAACAAGGAGTTCGGTCCGTTGGTGGCCATCTGGGCGGCCGAAAGTGTGGCGAGCTACTTCCCCGCGCTCAAGCCGGGCGAATCCGACCACGTTGCCTACGCGATAGCACAGATTGTCGACCTCGGCAATGGGCCGACAGGCCCGGCAACAGCGCCGGAAGATTATGAACCGCTGCATATCAGCCGCGAGTTCAATTGCCTCTATCTCTGGCGCCGCGCGGCACCGGACACCTTTGAGGCGCGAATCGTGCCCCAGCCAAAGCCGGGCGATTTTCAAGGTTGTGTGGGCACCCGCGCGATCGACCGGGACCTCCTGGCGGCGCCACGGCTGAGCGTGCAGGCGACGCTCTTCGCCGCAGGCGACTCCCTGCCGGTCGTGGCGCGGTGGGACTGGGACTCGAATCGCGGTGTCCAGTACATCAGCATCTGGTGCGGTACGACCGCGTGGTGCGAGATCGGCCCGGACGAGGGCTTTACTCCTTCGGTTGCGATCGCTGCGGAGCCCGCAGTGAACGCCGCACTGGATGCGGCGTACGAATCGGCCCCCGGCGCCGAGACGCCGCCTGCACGCTGGAATGCCGTCAGGACTGTCAAGGGCTGGTACGACCAGCAGCGCCTCGAAGTATGGGATCGGGAAACTGGAGAGCTGACCCCGTCCGACATCGTGGGCACGATTGTGCCACATCCGGTGCTGGCTGCCATCATGGAGTCCGGTGCCACCGCTGGAGTCCCGAATTTCGAGAAACACTGGATGCCGGCGGCGTACATTCACGTCCCCAAGTCCTACCAGCTCAAGACGTTCAGCCTGGGTGCCGGCGTGTCGCGCATGTATCTCTGCCATGGCACCAGCGCCGAATGCCCCGGGTCCGACAACTCGGTCACCGGCATCGCCTGGTTCTCGAAGCTCACGTCGCCCGGGCTCGCTCCCCAGTACCGACTGGTGGACTACGAGGACCATGGAGGCAAGACGATTCCTGCAGCCGCCGCGCGCTGGCGCTGGCTCGAGACTGACGGCACGATGTGGGTCCGCTGCGGATTCGGGTGCTGTACGGATAAGTGATCTCAGGACGGATACGACGGGCAGGACGGGCGGGACGGGCCAAGCACTCAGCGCTGAGCCCGCTTCGCCCGTCCTTTTCCCTACTCCACCAATGTGTACCAGCCCCATTCATTGGCGATAATCGCTCCGGTGCCGTCCGGCTTGATCGCCACGCGGCGCGGGCCTCCGCCGGTTTCGATCGTCTTGAGGATTTCGAACGTCGTGGCGTCCAGCAGGACGGCCTTCCCCTGCCAGTTGCAGCTGCCGAGCAGCTGCGTCCCATCCGGGGCCAGCACGAGATCATAGAACTGGCAGTCCACGGCCACCGAACTTGTCTCGCCGGTGGCCAGGTCCATCACGCCCACCGTCCCACCCTCGCCCGCGATGAACAGCTTCGTTCCATTGACGGCAAGTGCCGTCGCCTGCGCAGCCGGGAACGAGAACGTTCGCGTAGCGCCGGTCTCGACGTTGATCTCAGTGACGGTGCCGAGCCCTGAGGCATAGACCAGCGGCTGGGAAGGATGAGCCAGGAGGTGTATGACTGATGTGCCGATGGGGAAGGAATCCAGGGCCGTCAGCGACGCCGTGGAGACGACATACAACTCGCCCGACGACCCCGCCACATAGAGCTTCGACCGGTCCGGCGAGATGGCCAGGTCATACATCTGATCCGGCGCTTTCCACCGGCGAATCTTCGTGCCGTTGGCAGGATCCATTTCCATGACACCATCGGCCACATTGCCCGCCGCGAACACGCGCCCGCTGGTCCGGTCCACGGCGACACCGGTGACCAGGGAATTCGACACCTGGTATGTAGCAAGACTGCCGGTCCCGAAGTCACCAACCTCGAACTGGCCATTCACGCCTACGCCATAGTACGTGTCGCCGTCGCCCATGGCGACCGCAAACGGCAACTTGGTGGAGCTGACGGTACGCACGATGGTACCGGTCAGGCTCCCCGCCGTGAAGACCGTCACCGGCACCGTCACGGAGAGTGTGCCGGACGCTGCGGTCACGCTCCCCGTACCTGGCGTACCTTGCGCGCTGAGGACTCCGGTCGCGGACACGGCCAGCAGGGAGGAGGGTTCCGCCGAGTACGTGATGGCGGCATCGGCGATCGGCGACCCGGCAGCGTCGCGGACCGTGGCGCCGAGGGGGATAGTGGATGACTGGCCAAGCCTGATAGAGTTGGGAAGGAGCGTAATCGATGTCGGAACCTGCGTGATGGAGACGGTCTTCTGCGTCGTCAGCTCACCGGAGCTCACGGAGATGGTCACTTGCCCCGCGGGGCCGGCCGACGAGACGAGCCCGGCCTGGTCTACGCTCGCCACGGATTGGTCCGAACTCACAAATGAGAATGCTGCACCGGCGATCTCCGTCCCGGCGGGATCGAGCAGCGCGGCGTGCAGCTGCAGGGTGCCCAACTGCGGCAGCGAGGCGTCCTCGGGAAGCACCCTGATGTTGCGGCCGTTCTCGGTCACCGTCACCGGGACAATGACAGAGCTGCGTCCCGCTTTCACGGTAATGGATGTGGTGCCTGCCGGGCCCACTGACTGCACCAGCCCGCCGCTGCTGACGGTGACGAGGTGCTCGTCCTTGGAGGTGAAGCTGAGGGAAACACCGCTCAGGAGAACGCCGTCCGCATTGTATGCAGCAACGTGCAGCTCCACCGATGCCTGCGGCGCCAGCACGACCGGGTCAGGCGTGACCTCGATCGAACCGGCGTCCACGCCATTGGGCCCCGACTCTCCGCCACAGGCAAGGAGCAGCGAGGCTGTGGCCACGGCCCACAGGCGGCGTGTCACGGTAATCCTCTTCGATATGAGTGGAGTGAGTGCCGCCAATGTAGGGCGCAGAACGGCGGCGCGCCAGAGCAGACGCTCCCCGCCCGTCCTGCCCGCCTCGCCCGCCCTGTCTCGTCACACCTGCAGCCGGTCCCCCTCCCTCGCCACCAGCTGGTACAGCACCGGCGTCACCAGCACACTGATGACGAGGCGCGAGATCATCCCGCCCACGATCACCATGGCGAACGGTCGCTGGGAATCCGACCCCACACCGTGCGACAGCGCCGCCGGCAGCAGGCCGATGGCCGCGAGGATGGCCGTCATCATGATGGGCCGGAGCCGCAGCAGCGCCGACTCGCGTGCGGCCACCGCAATACTGGCGCCTTCCTTCCGCAGCTGGTTGGCACACGAGATGTACACCACCGCGGTCTGCACCGACACGCCGAAGAGCACGAGAAACCCGATGCCCGAGGATACCGAGAATGGCGTGCCCGTGAGCAGCAGCATCAGCAGTCCGCCTATCGGGGCGGAGAGCACCACGCCAGCTACCGTGATGCCGGGAAACTTGAAGTTGCCATACAGCGCGAAGAGGAGCAGGAAGATGAGCACCAGCGTGAGCGGCAGTATCAGCCGCATCTGCTCGCGCGACGCCACGTAGTCCTGGTATTCCCCACCCCACACGATGCGATAGCCGGCAGGAAACGTTACTGCCTTCGTGACGGCCGCCTGTGCGTCATGCACCGCACTCGCCACATCCCGGCCTTCCACCGAGTACTGCACGCCGATGAAGCGCGATCCTCCCTGCCGGTAGATGAATGACGCGCCGTTGGAAATCTGGAGATGAGCCAGGTTCTTGAGCGGGATCCGCTCGCCATTGGCCGCCGGAACCCTGATGTTGCCGATGGTCTCCGGGTCGGCGCGGAACTCGGGCTTGAGCCGCACCACGAGGTCGTAGAGGCGCTCCCCCTGCGCCAGCTCGGTGGCAACAGCGCCGCCCACCGCCGCTTCCAGCAGCGCATTGATGTCTCCCGCGTTGATGCCGTAGCGGGCGATGCGGTCGCGGTCCACTTCCACCGTCAACGACGGCTGGCCCAGTTCCTGAACTACGGTCAGGTCCTCCATGCCGGGCACGCGCTCCAGCACGGCCTTCACCTCGCGCGCCTTCTGCTCCAGCACCTGCAGGTCCGAACCGAAGATCTTGACGTCGAGGGCGCTCTTGAGCCCCGTTTCCGCCTCATCCACCGCGTCTTCGGCGGGCTGGGTGAAGTTGAACGTGATGCCGGGAAACTGCTCCAGCTTCTGGTCGATAGCCGCAATCAGCTGCGGCTTGGTCCGGATGGGGCCGCGCCACTCGCTGTAGGGCTTGAGCCCGACATAGAACTCGGCGTTGAAGAATCCGGTGGCGTCGGTGCCATCGTCCGGCCGCCCGTGCTCCGAGGCAACGACCGTCACCTGCGGGAATGAGCGGATGATCTCACGGATCTGCGGAACGATCTTCGCCGACTCGTCAAACGAGATGGTGTACGGCATGGTGGCCCGCACCCACAGCGCGCCTTCATCGAGGTGCGGCATGAACTCGGCGCCGATGAACGGCACCATGATCAGTGAGGCACCGAAGAGCGCGGTCGTCGCACCGGTCGTGGTCCAGGGCCGGGCCAGGCACCAGTCCAGTGCCCGGGTGTACCACGCCTTGATCCATTCGTAACCTAGATTGCGCCGCTCACGCACGCCGCGCCGCAGCAACCAGGCGCAGAGCACCGGCAGGAGCGTGAGCGTGACGATGAGCGACCCGACCAGCGCGAAGATGGTCGTGTCCGCCATCGGCGCGAACAGCTTGCCCGAGGGGCCGCTCAGCACATAGATGGGCAGGAACCCGGCGATGATCACGGCCATCGCATAGAAGATGGGCCGGTCCACCTCCGCGGCGGCCCGCACGATCACGTCATAGAGCCGGTATTCGCTGCCGTGCCGCAGCGCCAGTTCGCGATGGATGTTCTCCACCATGAACACCGCCCCGTCCACCAGGATGCCGAAGTCGATAGCTCCGATCGACAGCAGGTTGGCCGGGATGTGCCGCAGGTCCAGGACAATGAAGGCAAAGAGCAGCGCCAGCGGAATCGCCGCAGCCACGATGAGCCCGGAGCGCACGTCGTAGAGAAAGAAGATCAGCACCACCGCGACCAGCAAAATGCCGTGCACCAGGTTGAGCCCCACCGTATGGGTGGTGAGATGCACCAGGTCACTGCGGTCGTAGAACGGATGAATCCGGACGTCTTTCGGCAGGATGGAGTCGTTCAGTTCCCGGGTCTTGGCCTGCACGCCCTTCAGCACTTCCTGGGTCTGCTCACCACGACGCATCATGACGACGCCTTCCACGGCGTCATCCCGGTCGTTGAACCCGAACTGGCCCAGCCTCGGCGCGTGCCCGATAGTCACGGTGCCGAGGTCGCGCACCAGCACCGGCGTGTCGTTCCGTACGGCCACCACCACCTTGCCGATGTCCTCGACCGTCCGGAGCCGAGCCAGTCCCCTGATGTAGTAGAACTGACCACCCTCGGAGTAGAAGCCCCCGCCGGCGTTGCCGTTGTTGTTGGCCAGCGCGTCCATGACGTCACTCACCGAGAGCCCGGCGGCAGCCAGCCGGTCGGGATCGAGCTGGGCCTGGTACTGCATGGTCTCGCCGCCCATGCCTGACATGTCGGCCACCCCGGGCACCGACTTGTATGCCTTCCCGATCACCCAGTCGTTGAGGTTCTTGAGTTCCATCGCCGAACGGTCGGGACTGTCCAGCACGTAACGGTACACCAGCCCCGACGGTGATGTCAGCGGAACTACCTCGCTCTCGGCGCCTTCCGGCAGGTCCACGCCGGGGAGCCGCTCGAATGCCTGCTGCCGGGCGAAGTAATCGTCGGTACCGTCTTCGAACGTGAGCGTGACATCGGACAAGCCGTAGAGCGAGACCGAGCGCACCACCTCCAGTTTCGGGAGGCCGTTCATCTCCACTTCAAGTGGCACGGTGATCAGCCGTTCCACTTCTTCCGCGGCATGCCCGGGCCATTGCGTCACGATCTCGACCATCGTCGGGGCAATGTCGGGATAGGCGTCCACCGGCAACCGGGAGAAGGACCAGAGCCCGCCGGCCATCAGCATCAGGGTCAGCATGACGACCAGGAAACGCTGGGACAGCGCCCCGGCCACGATCCGGTTGATGAGCGATGGACGCTCCCCGCCAACAGGACCGGTCACTGGCTCTCAGCGAACTGCAGGAACAGCCCGCCCTCCGTCACCACGCGGTCGCCCGGCTGGAGTCCGTCGGTCACTTCGTACGAACCGTCCTGCCGTGCGCCGAGAGTGATACTCCGGCGCTGGAAGCCAAGACTGTCGGCGGCGACATAGACGACGGGCCGGTTGTCGTCGTCCCGCAGCACGGCGCTCACCGGAACGAGGATGCCCTCGCGCGGTCGGCGCGACTGGATCGCCACCCGGACATACATGTCCTTCTTGAGCAGGCGGTCCCGATTGGGAACCACGATGCGCACACGGGTGGCCCGGGTCTCCGGATCCACTTCGGCGGCGATGTTGTCCACCCTGCCACGCACCGTGTCGGGAAGATTGGTGAGCGTCACCAGTGCGGCATCCCCCGTTCGCACGCTGGGCA
>CBINCZ010000049.1:0-10206 GCA_966249295.1 uncultured Gemmatimonadales bacterium | reverse complement strand
GCGGCATGGATCGCGTCGCGGGATTCGTGAGTGACGCCGGGCGCACCCTCCACCCTGCTCCCGCGCCGGCTTCGTGGCGCGCGCCGGCGGTCGCATGACGGCGGCGAGAGTCACCGCAACGCAGTTGCGCGTGGGCGTACAGGGTGAAACCGGCTGCTTCAGCCACGCGGCGCTGCGCCAGCTGCTCGGCGCCCGGGCCGAGCCCCACTTCTACTCCAGCTTTGCCGCCGCGGTGGCCGCACTTGACGAAGGCACCGCCGACCGGCTGCTCCTGCCGGTCCACAATTCGCTGGCGGGCGTGGTGCACGAAAGTCTCACCGCCATCGCAACGGCCGACCTTCGGGTGGACGGCGAGATCGAGCTGCCTATCCGGTTGGTCTGCGCCGCGCTCCCCGGCACACGGCTCGAGCAGGTCGAGGTGCTCCGGTCACATCCCGTGGCGCTCAAGCAGTGCTCCCGCTTCGCCGCGCATCATCCTCGAATGCGCACCGAGGCCGTGCACGATACCGCCGGCGCCGCCCGGCTGCTTGCCGAAGGGAACGATTCCGCCGCAGCCGTGGTCACGAGCAGCGAAGCCGCGGAGGCGTTCGGCCTGGCGGTGCTGGCACACGACATCCAGGACCGCGTCGATAACGTGACGCACTTCTGGCTGCTGGCGCGCCGCCAGCTGGGCGTCGAGCGCACGAGCGACCGCCTGGAACGCCATCTCGCCGCGCACGTGGCCGGCCAGCCGGGGCTGGTGGCACTCCGGGGAGCCATTTCCGTCGATCACAACACTGGCGCTGCGATCGCCCAGGCCACCGGTGATCTTCTCCTTACGCTGCTCGACGCCAACGGCCTCACGACGGATGATGTCGCGAGCGCCATCTTCACGCTTACGCCCGATCTCGACGCCATCTTCCCGGCCAACGCGGCGCGCCAGCTCGGCTGGCAGCGCGTGCCCATGCTCTGCGCCACGGAGCTGGCGGTGCCCGGCGCTCTCCCCCGCTGCCTGCGTGTACTGCTCCACGTGCGCCCTGCGTCGGCCGACTGGACGCCGTCGCATATGTATCTGGGTGAAGCGAGGGTGTTGAGGACGGACTTGTAAGACGGGAAGCGGGAAGACGGGAAGACGGGAAGTTCGTTCAGGTCTTCCCGTCTTCCCGCCTTCCCGCCTTCCCGTCTCCAACCAGCCATGTCAAATGCCCCGCCGGCCGAACTCGCGATACCGGATACTGCGCCGCGGCGGCGCCGCCCTGCTGGATGGCGTCAATGATGGGCTGCTTGGCGGCACCGGACGCCAGGATCAGCACGGTGCGCGACAGATTGATGAGCGGGAAGGTGAAGGTCATGCGCCAAGGGACTTCGCGCGAGGCGTCGCCTTCCACCGGGATGACCAGCCGTTCGGTTTCCTCGAGCGCCGGGTGGCCGGGAAACAGCGAAGCCGTGTGGCCGTCGTCGCCCACGCCAAGCAGCATGAGATCGAAGGCGAGATCGGGCACCCGCTCCCGCACCAGCGCCTCATAGCTGCGCGCCGCACGGTCGAGATCCTCCGCGTCGGCCGGCATGCGGAACACGCGTGCCGGCGAGACCGGCACGTGGGACAGCATCGCGTCGTAGGCAAGACGAAAGTTGCTCTGCGGGCTGTCGGGCGGCACCGCACGCTCATCGCTCCAGAACCAGTCGATCTCATCCCACGGTACGGCGGCGCGATACTCCTCCGAGGCGAGCAACTCATACAGGCGCGTCGGCGTGTGACCACCCGACAGCGCTATGGCCGCGCGGCCGGTGCAGATCACGGCTTCGCGCGCCGCCACGATCAGGCAGCGGGCCGCCTCGTGGCTCGCGGCCTCGAGCGAGTCGAATACCGTGATTTCGGGTATCACCCGTTCCGCCACCGGAGCGGCCCTTCGCCAGCCAGCCGATTGGCTTCTTCCGGCCCCCAGCTCCCGGCAGGATACGGCAGCGGCGTCCCGCCATCGTCGAGCACCGGAGTATAGAGCCGCCAGGACGCCTCGACCTCGTCCGCGTGCACAAAGAGCATCTGCTCGCCCTGGATCACGTCCAGCAGCAGCGTCTCGTACGCCTCCGGCAGCGGGCCGAAAGCCTCGCCGTAGGCGAAGTGCAGCGGCTCGCGCGAGAGCCGGAACCCGGAACCCGGCACCTTCACGTCGAAATAGAGCACAAACCCTTCATCCGGCTGCAGGCGCAGCACCAGCATGTCCCCACTCATCTGGCACGCTTCGTACGGCTGGAAGAGACTGACGGGAGGCTCCCGCAGGGTAAGCACGATCTCGGTGAGGCGCGTGGCCATCCGCTTGCCGGTGCGCAGCAGGAACGGGACGCCCTGCCACCGCCAGTTGTCGATCTCGAGCTTCATCGCCACGAAGGTGGCCGTCTTCGAGTCGGGGGCAACGCCCGGTTCCTCGCGATAGCCCGGTACCTGCCGCTTGCCGATCCGGCCGGCGGTGTATTGTCCCCGCACCACGTTCTCACGCCTGATCGGCTGGATGGACCGGAGCACCTTCACCTTCTCCTGCCGGATCGCCACTGCCTCGATGGTGCTGGGTGGCTCCATCGCCACCAGCGTCATGATCTGGGTCAGGTGGTTCTGGATCATGTCGCGAATGACGCCGGCGCCTTCGTAGTAGCCGGCGCGCTTCTCCACACCCAGCGTCTCCGGCACGTTGATCTGCACGCTGGAGATGTGTTCCCGATTCCACAGCGACTCGAACATGGCGTTGGCGAACCGGAACACCATCAGGTTCTGCACCGTGTCCTTGCCCAGGAAGTGATCCATCCGGTAGATCTGGTCTTCCCGCCAGCCCTCGTGCAGCTCCTTGTTCAGCTTGAGCGCCGAGTCCAGGTCCCGGCCGAACGGTTTCTCCACGACCAGGCGTACCCAGCCGGTGGCCCGGTTGAGCCCCGCCCGCGCGAGGCCGCACGCCGTCGGACCGAAGAACTGCGGTGGCAGCGCCAGGTAGAAGACCCGGTTGCCGGGCAGCTTGTGCCGCGACTCGATCTCGTCGAGTCGGTTGCCAAGCTGGTGATAGTCGTCCGTGGTGCCTTCACGAATGGGCTGGTAGTAGAGGAACTTCCTGGCCCATGCCGCCGCCTTGGTGCGTGGCACGCCGTCGCGCACCAGCGCGGCGGTGATCATGTCGCGGTAACCGGCATCGTCAGTCTCGCCGCGGGTGACCGCGACGACGGGAATGTCCGCGGCCTCGCCACGGGCGTGAAGGTGATAGAGCGCCGGCAGCACCAGCCGCTGGGCAAGGTCACCCGTGCCGCCGAAGATGACGTACATCGCGGCGCCGGGTTCAACAGCATCGGTACCCACGTCACGCCTCCGGCTTCACGGCATGGCCACCGAACTGGTGTCGCATCGCCGCAAGCAATCGGTCGCTGAACGCCTCCTCGCTGCGCGACCTCAACCGCGCAATGAGCGAGAGCGCGATCACGGGCGCGGGTACGTCGAGGTCGATGGCTTCCGCCACGGTCCAGCGCCCCTCACCCGAGTCGGCCACCCATGGCGCGATGTCGGTCATGCCGGGATGGGCCTCAAGCGCGTTGGTGGTGAGTTCGAGGAGCCAGGACCGCACTACGCTGCCGTACTGCCAGATGTGACCGATCTGGGCAAGGTCGAGCGAGAACTCCTCCTTCTTATGGAGGATCTCGAACCCCTCGGCGTAGGCCTGCATCAGGCCATACTCGATGCCATTGTGGACCATCTTGACGAAATGCCCGGCGCCGGTGGGACCGACATGGCCCCAGCCGCGGTCCTTCCCCGGTGCCAGCGCCTCGAAGATGGGCGTGAGCCGCTGCACCGGCTCCTTCTCGCCGCCCACCATCATGCTGTAGCCTTCCTTGAGCCCCCAGATCCCGCCGCTGGTGCCGCAGTCCACAAAGTGAACGCCCTTCTCCCTGAGCATGGCACCGCGGCGGACCGAATCCTTGTAGTTGCTGTTGCCGCCATCGATGACGATGTCACCACGCGAAAGGGCAGCGCCGAGTGCCGTGACGGTTGCCTCCGTCGGATCGCCCGCCGGCACCATGACCCAGACCGCCCTTGGCGCCTTGAGCGTTGTGATCAGTGCCTCGAGCGACTCGGCGCCCACGACGCCATCCTCGACGGCCTTCGCGATCGCGTCGGGGGATCGATCGTATGCTACTACACGGTGCCCGGCACCGATGAGCCGCGTCGCCATGTTCGCTCCCATCTTGCCCAGCCCGATCAGTCCGATCTCCATCACATCCTCCAGATGAGTCCCTTCAATGGTAACAGGGCGAGCGGGGCGAGCAGGGCGAGCAGGAGGGACGGACTGGTCGGACAAGGCGGACGGGGCGGACTGGATCAGCAGTCAGCAGGTAACAGGCAACCACCTCCTGCTCGCCCTGCTCGCCTTGCTCGCCCTGCTTACTTTCCGAAAGCCGCCGTTCGCCCGCGGCCGAGGAGCATACGATGACGATCGCCCCGGGGCACCCCGGTATTCCTCCCACCTGGTGCTCCAGCGCCAAGGACATGGTGTCGGCAGCACTTGGCCCGTCCCGGCTCTGGGCCACCATCGGGTACGGCATTCTCAATGAAGTGTACTGGCCGTCCACCGGCCAGCCACAGATCCGCGATCTCGGCTTCATCGTGGCCGGGCCGGATGGATGGTACGACATCAAGCGACTGGCGCAGTACACCCTGTCGCTCCCGGCACCTTTCATCCCGCTTCCCCGTATCGTCCACCGTGGCGAGGGCTACGAGCTGGAGCTCGAGTTTCTCCCCGACCCGCACCGCGATGCGCTGCTGATCCGCTACGCGCTCACCGGTGACGGACTCCGGCTCTATCCCCTGCTCGCGCCGCACCTCGAACCGCTCGAGGACGGCAGCACCGCGCGGGTGGATGACAGCATGCTCACTGCGACCGGTGGACGCGCCTCGCTCTGCCTGGTGGCGGAAGGCGGATTCGACCGGCGCAGCGCCGGTTACGTCGGGACATCGGATGGCTGGCAGGATTTCGACCGCAACGGCCGCATGACCTGGACCTGGGATGAAGCCGGCCCCGGCAATGTGGCCCTCATGGGCGAACTCACCAGGAACACCGGTGTGCTCTGCCTGGGCATCGGCGCCACGCTCAAGGGTGCCATGACCAAGGCGCGCTCGTCCGTCAGCCAGGGTTTCGATGCCGTGCGTGACGAGTTCATCTCGGAGTGGAAGACATGGAGTCGCTCGCTGCGGCTTCCCAAGGGGCCGAAGAAGCTGCGCGATGCCGCCATGCTGTCGGCTGCGGTGATCAAGATGCACGAAGATCGCGTCCACCCGGGCGCCATCGTAGCGAGCCTCTCGGTGCCCTGGGGCAACGTGCGCGACACCCTAGGCGGCTACCACCTTGTCTGGACACGCGATGCGCTCGAGGCAGGACAGGCGCTGCTCGCCGCCGGCCAGCAGGGTGATGCACGACGGCTGCTGGCGTACCTCGCCGCTACGCAACGCGAGGACGGCCACTGGCCGCAGAACATGGGGCCCGACGGCACCCGCTACTGGCCCGGAATCCAGCTCGACGAGGTGGGCGCGCCGATTCTCCTGGCAGCGCAGCTGCAGGAAGAGAACGCGCTCAATGGCATGAGCGGGATTGATTTCATGGTCTCGCGCGCGGCGTCGTACCTCGCGCGCCACGGCCCCCTTTCCCCACAGGACCGCTGGGAGGAGAATGCGGGCGCGAGTCCGTTCACGCTGGCCATCGAGGTTGCCGCGCTCGTGGCGGCCGCGCTCTGGCTCGAGGAGCAGGACCGGGATTATGCCCTCTCGCTCGCCGACTGCTGGAACGAACGGATCGAAGACTGGACGTATGCGGCCGATACCGAGCTCGACCGGCAGTTCAGCACGCGGGGGCACTATGTGAGGATCGGCCCTGCGGGACGGGAGGGGCTGCATGGCAGGGTGCAGCTTCAGAATCGTGAGGACGGCAGCAGCGTCCCAGCCACCATGCTGGTCGGGCTCGACTTTCTCTATCTGGTCCGGCTTGGACTCCGCGCCGCGGACGACCTGCGCATCACCGACACCGTGCGCATCGTGGACGGACTCCTCGCCACGCTCACGCCATGCGGTGTCACCTTCCATCGGTACAACGGCGATGGCTACGGCGAGAACGCCGACGGCTCGCCGTATGATGGTGCCGGCATCGGCCGAGGATGGCCCCTGCTCAGCGGCGAGCGGGGCCATTACGCGCTCCTGGCGGGCCAGGATCCCAGGCCCTACCTGGAATCAATGGCCTGCATGACCGGACGCGGGGGACTGATGCCGGAACAGGTCTGGGACAGTGATCCAATCCCGCAGCACTTTCTCTTCCCCGGAAAGCCGAGCGGCAGCGCCATGCCGCTGGTCTGGACGCACTCGGAGTTCCTGCAGCTCTACGTGGCACGCACCCGCGGGACGCCGATGGATTTCCTCAAGTGCGTGAGCGAGCGCTATCACGCGCATAGGCCGCTGGCGACCACGTGGCACTGGCGCGCCGAGGTTCCCTTCACCTCCCTGCCCCAGAGCCGCGCGCTCGTGATCGAAGACCGCGTGCCGTTCAGCCTCCATTTCGCCTTCGACAGCTGGTCCCAGCCAGTCGACCGCATGGCGGAACCACTGGGCCTTGGCATGTTCGGCGTACGCTTCGACAAGGCAGAGCTGGCGGGCAGCGAGCGGCTGGTGTTTACGCGGAGGTTTGGGAGTGAGTGGGAGGGAAAGGATTGGGAGGTGGAGCTGAGAGCTGAGAGCTGAGAGCTTTGAGCTTTGAAGATACCGCTCCTAGCTCACAACTCGCAGCTCTCAGCTCTCAGCTCTCATCGCCATCCCGCCCACGGCCTCTTCTCCAAACCCCGGCACATCCGTGGCGATTTCCATGAGCAGGCCGTCCGGTGCGGTGAAGTACATGCTCCGGAAGTGGCCCCGGTTGAATGGACCCGATACACCCACGCCGAGGGATTCGAGCCGATCGCGCCAGGCAAGTTGTTCGTCGTCGTCCGCCGCGCGGAAGGCCACGTGGTGTACCTGCCCGGTACCGGCGCGTGCCTGGAATTCGGACCCTGGCCAGCCAAAGCAGGAGAACGAGCTGTGGGGCGCCATCGATCGTCCGTCGTACGCTCCCCAGAACCAGTGGCGGGTGTCGCGGTCATCCTGGTTGAAGGTGCGCTTGACCAGCGTGAGGCCGAGTGTCGCGGCGAGAAAGTCATCCATGCGCTCGAGGTCATCGGTGATGGCCGAGACGTGATGAATGCCGGTGAGACGCATCGGATCGGTGATGTCCGGAACCGGCTCGGGCCAGTTGCGTGCGGCGATCACTGTGTCATCGCGCCGGCCCTTCAGTTCCGCCTGCGGTGGCGTGACGTCGTGCTGGCCCAGCGCATCGGCCGGCTCGTCCACCGCGTAGCCCGGGCCATCGGTGGCAATTTCCAGGATGTGACCATCCGGATCGCGGAAGTAAATGCTCCGGAAATACCCCCGGTTGAAGGGACCGGAGACACCCACCCGGTGCTGGCCGAGCCAGCGCTTCCACTGCAGCTGGGCGTCGGGCGAGACCACTCCCAGCGCGACGTGATGCACGCCGCCCACGCCCCATTGTCCTCTGTGCACATCGGGCCATGCATAGAAGGCGAGAAGAGTGCCCGGCTCGCCACGCTCGGCGCCAAAGCACAGGTGATACGCGCCGCGGTCGTCCACGTTCTCGGCGTGATGGATGAGCCGCAAGCCGAGCAGGTCACGGTAGAACTGCACCGTCCGCTGGGTATCGGCCGCGACCAGAGTGACATGATGAAAACCAGACGTAGTAAGAAGACTCATACAAACTCCGGAATTATCTCCGTATTGAAATGTTCAGTTCTGAGACAATTTCTCAAAAAAGAGATGTCTCAGTCTGACGCGTCGGGTACCTGTCGAAGCGACAAGCCGAGTTTGCGAAGCAGGTGCGACGCCGCTTCCTGTTCCTCGGGGGCCAGCGCCGACATGACCTCGGCGATGACCGCCGCATGCTCAGGGAAGATGGTACGAATGAACGTGGTTCCCTTCGGCGTGAGCGCCACGTAGTTGGCCCGCCGGTCATCCGGGCAGGGCCGCCGCTCCACCAACCCCCTGGCCGCCAGGCGATCAACCAGGTACGTGATCCCACCACTGGAGACGAGTGTCCGGCGCTGGACCTCACCGGCCAGCATGGGGCCCTTGTGGAACAGGGCCTCCAGCACCCCGAACTCGGCCAGGGTCAGGTCGTGCCGGGCCACGTCCTCGCGGGCCCGGCGTTCGATGCTGGCCGTGGCACGCGAGAGCACCACCCAGAGCTTCAGGGCGCGCCCGGTGGCGATGTCGGTGGCGGGGAGGGTCGCTGGCATCTTAGAGGTAAGATACTTCGGGCAGTCATACGTCGTAAGTCATACGTCGTATGACCCATGACGTATGACTTACGACGTACGACTCCTCAGGGCCACAACCAGCCAAACATACCCGCCGTCACCAGCGCGTAAACCAGCCCGTCAATGGTGGAGCGGATGGTGGTGCCCCAGTTGCGATGGAACCAGATGGACTGAGGCCAGAGCGCCGCGGCGTAGGCCAGGAAGGCGGCGAGCGCGACGACGTGGAAGACCCGGTGGTAGCCCGCCCCTGGCTCGATGACGGCCGAGGCCAGCAGGCCCACCACCGCGCTGATTACGAGGTTATAGATGAACCACCCCGTCAACTGCGGTCCCATGGACATGTCGCGCCGAGGGAAGAAGGTCGCCACGAACGCGGGCCCGGCCTTCCACTTGGCCAGGAACTCTGGTGACTTCATCTCGGCCATCGTGTCGCACTGGGGCGCCATGTAGTCGCCGGGCGGGATATCGAACGGGCGGAGCGCCGCAAGCACGGCGTCCTCGTTGGGCAGCTTCCGGAAGTCGTTCCGGTGCCAGAACTGCAGCGCCATGTGGACGATGGCACTGACGATGAAGACGGCGACGGCGGACAGCAGGATCGGGAGCCAGAGCGAACCAAATGGCGTCATGACTTCCTCAGCTGGAAGTGGAGAGAAGCCAAGGTGCGGTTCGACCGCGGGCCCGTCAAGTAGGCGACGTCGGGGGCGGCGTCCTCGCTGGCGCCCCGGCGCGCGCGCCCATAACTTTCAGTCGTTCCCATCATAGTCAAGGAAAATCCCGTGGACCTGCGCACTGAGCTGCAGCAGCATCTGGGTGCCGCCTACACGCTTGGCCGGGAGCTGGGTGGCGGCGGCATGTCGCGTGTCTTCACCGCTGAAGACGCACGACTCAAGCGCACTGTCGTCATCAAGGTGCTGAGCCCGGAACTGGCCCAGGGCCTCAACGTCGACCGGTTCGAACGGGAAATCCGGCTGGCGGCGTCGCTCCAGCAGGCCAACATCGTCCCGCTTCACTCGGCGGGCGAAGTGAGCGGGCTTCCTTTCTTTACGATGCCCTTCATCGAGGGCGAATCATTGCGGGCACGGCTTGCCCGCGGTCCCCTTCCCATTGCGGAAGTCGTCAGTGTCCTGCGCGACATCACCCGGGCGCTGGCCTACGCGCATGCACGTGGTGTAGTGCACCGCGATATCAAGCCCGACAATGTGCTGCTGTCCGGTGACGCCGCCGTGGTCACCGACTTCGGCATTGCCAAGGCCATCAGCGCCTCACGGACCAGCGCAGGGGAGAATGCCACGCTCACGCAGCTCGGCACCTCCATCGGTACACCAGCCTACATGGCGCCGGAGCAGGTGGCGGGCGATCCGAACGTGGATCATCGCGCGGACCTGTATTCCCTGGGTTGCGTGGCGTTCGAGCTGCTCACCGGCCAGCAGCCATTCGGCGACCGCACGCCCCAGCGGATGCTTGCGGCGCACCTCACCGAGACACCGCCCGCCGTAACCGCACTCCGCCCCGATTGCCCGCCCGCGCTCGTGGAGCTGGTCAACCGGCTCATGGCCAAGAACCCGGCCGAGCGGCCCCAGGCGGCGAGCGACCTCTATCCGGTGCTGGATGTCAGCTCCACCACCAGCAGCAGCCAGAATATCTCCTTCGGCGCCCCCGGCATGTTCAGGAAGGCGCTCGGTTGGTATGCGCTGGCACTGATTGCAGTCGCCATCGTGGCCAAGGCGGCCGTCGTGGGCATCGGGTTGCCGGACTGGGTCTTTCCCGGTGCGATCCTCGTGATGGCGCTCGGGCTCCCTGCCCTGCTGGCCACGGCCTACGTCCAGCGCGTGGCGCGGCATGCGGCCA
>CBINCZ010000048.1:0-10275 GCA_966249295.1 uncultured Gemmatimonadales bacterium | reverse complement strand
GGGTAGGAGCTGAGAGCCGAGAGCTGAGAGCTGGGCGATGGTACCGCTCCTAGCTCTCAGCTCTCAGCTCTCAGCTCTCAGCTCGTTATTCCCTCTATCCACATCCGGCAACACGTGCTCCGGATCTACTTCCGCGCTGAGAACCCGCTTCTTCCCTGCCACGCGATAGACGTACTTCGGCCCCAGGTTCCACATCTCGACCGGCAGCTTCACCGTCTCGCTTGATCCGTCGGCATAGTTCAGCTTGAGATAGACCGGCAGCTGCATGGTGCCCTTGTTCTCGAGTGTCACCGTGGCGCCGGAGTCGGCATTGGTGATTGCCGTAACCGCCTGATCCGGCCGGTTGGTGGTGTAGATCCAGTCATCCCAGAACCAGTCAAGGTCGCGACCGCTCTGGTCTCGCATCAGCCGGAAGAAGTCGTCCGGCGTCGGATGCTTGAATGCCCAGGTCTTGAGATAGTTGCGGAACGCGGCGTCGAACCGCTCCTTGCCGAGCACGTGATGGCGGAGCGTCTGCATCATGAGCGCGGGCTTCTGGTAGCCGGTCCAGAAAAGGTCATGGCTCTCCACCGGATTGGTAATGAGCGGCTGCTCCTCGCGGGGTATCGCGTGATCGGGGTAGAGATGCAGCGGGTGGACCTCGATCGAGTCACCGTAAGGCGTGCCCTTGAAGTAGCTCGCCGCATTTCCCAGGTCGATGAAGGTGTTGAACCCCTCGTCCATCCAGGGATAGAGCCGCTCGTTGCTGCCAACGATCATCGGGGTCCACTGGTGCCCCAACTCGTGCGCCACGGTCCAGGCCAGGTTTATCCGGTCGGGGCCGGTGGGGTCGAAGGTCATCATGGGGTATTCCATGCCTTCGATCGGCCCCTCGATGGAGGAGGCGTGTGAGTACGGATACTTCATCCACTGCTCGCTGAAGTGCTTCACCGCGTGCCGAGCCATGCGGTTGGCTTCGGGCCAGAGCGTGGCGGACGGCCGGTAGTAGGTGTGGATCAGGATGCCGTCGTAGTCGCTGGCGTCCCAGCGCCAGTTGGGCGCCGCGGCGAAGGCAAAGTCGCGCACCGAATCGGCAGTGAAGCGCCAGGTAAGGGTGCCGCTCCTGGTGGGACGGGTGCTCGCCTTCCCCGCTTCGGCGGCCGTGATGATGGCGATGGCAGTGTCGCTCCGGACCGCACGGGCCAGCCGTTCGCGCTGGGTGGCGGTGAGCGTCTGCTCCGGGTTCAGGAGCTGCCCGGTGGCCGCGACGACGTAGGTGGCCGGCACCGTCACGTTCACGTCGAACTTGCCGTATTCCAGGTAGAACTCGCCCGCGCCGATGTACGGCTCGTGGTTCCACCCCTTCACATCGTCATAGACCGCGACGCGGGGGTACCACTGCCCCAGCTCGTAGAGCGTCCCGTCATGACCCATGCGGCCCGCCCCATAGGGCGGCACCGTGAAATGCCACTTGATGGCGATCTCACTCGTGCTGCCCGGCGCCATGGGTGTGGGGAGGTCCACTCGCATGGTGGTACCGAACGGCGTGCGTTTCGCGCTATCCCCATTCACCGTGAGCGATTCCATCGTCCCGCCGCCGGCGAATCCCTGGCAGGAGAAATCGAAGGTGGCGTCCTGGAAGACCAGCGGCGGCTGGTGCAACTGGTTGGTGACGCTCGTAGGCGCGCAGATGTTCTGCTCCACATGGAGCCAGATGTAGAAGAGCGAATCGGGCGAGTTGTTGTGGTAGGTGATCGTCTCGCTGCCCGACAACCGATTGGTGGCGGGATCGAGCGTCGCGTCGATCCGGTAGTCGGCCCGCTGCTGCCAGTAGCCGGGCCCCGGCCTGCCCGCGCCGGTCCGGACACTCGAGGGCGCCACGTGACCGGCCATCAGCTGGCGTGCGGTACTGGTGGACTGGGCCGGGAGAAGGCCGGCCTGCGACATGAGGAAGCCAAACGCCAGGAAACCACGGACCGCGCAGCGCATCAAACGCCTCCGGACACACGGTTGGAGAGGGATACTGAAGTGTGGCTAAATTGCCCTGCGGATCAAGTCACATCTTCCTCGGGAGCGCTTCGGAATGCACATCGCCATCGGGTCGGACCACGCCGGCTACCGCTACAAGGAACTTATCAAGCAGCACCTCACCGCCGCCGGCCACCAGGTCACCGACCTCGGCACCGACTCGACCGAACCGGTGGACTACCCCCTCTTCATCCGCCCGGTGGCGGAGGCGGTGGCGGCGGGCCGAGCTGAACGCGGCATCGTGCTGGGCGGTTCGGGCAACGGCGAGGCCATCGTGGCCAACCGGGTGAAGGGGATCCGCTGCGCCCTCTGCTGGAACACCGAGTCGGCCCGGCTCGGCCGAGCCCACAACGACGCTAACATGATCTCGCTGGGCGAGCGGATGATCGCCGAAGCGGATCTTCTCCCCATCGTGGACACCTGGCTCACCACGCCCTTCGACGGCGGCCGGCATGCAAGGCGGATAGCGGAGATTGATGGAGAGTCGTAAGTCGTACGTCATACGTCGTACGACTTACGACTTACGACTTACGACTCTGTCCCGGCCCCTTGATCACGCCGTCCAGCCCCGCGGCTCGGCGGCACATGCCCAGCTGGCCCGCGTGGTAGGTGCCGTGCATGGCGACCAGCTGCAGCAGTTCGCCCCGGGTGCTCTCCCCGCCAAACGGATGCGGCATGGGTTCCGCAAGCGCCTCGTCGCTGATCGCAGCGATGGCGGCGAGACAGCGATCCTTCGACGCCGCAAAGCGACTGGTGAGCAGCTCCCATTTCATCGGTTCGTCAGGACGGTCGGCCGGCTCCGGCGCTGCACCGGCCAGCTCCTCCCTCGGAACGACAGGCGCTTCGCCCAGCAGCTCCATGGCGCCGTTGTGCACGGTAATGAGGTGGCCGAGGACCCAGTTGGCGGTGTTGGCCCCGCCATCGGGCTCGGCAAGGGAGTCTTCCGCGGTCATGCCGCTCAGGTTCGTCAGCGTCATGCCGTAGAGCATTTTGTACTGTTCGGTGAGCAGGTTTTGTATAGTGGTCATGATGGGTCGAGGGTCGAGGGTCGAGGGTCCCTTCGCTCCACTCACCCACCCACGATCGCCCCCAGAATGATGAACGGCTCCGTGCCATTCACCACCGGCTCCGGGAGCGGCGTGTCGGGGGAGTCGTGGGAGAGGTCCTTCTCGCAGGCGTAGAACCGGACGAACGCCCGGCGCTTCTGGGTGCGGTGGTCGCGCAGGGTGCCGCGGAGCATGGGGAACCGCGCTTCGACCGCGTCGAGCACGGTGCGCTGCGTCACCGGCGCCGGCACCTCGAGCGTCAGCTCATTGGTGTCGGTGCGCGCGATGACGCAGAGCGGATTGGGAAGCACGACGCGGATCATGCCAGCGTCTGGACCTCGACGGAGAGCACGGGCGGGAGGTCGTGCACGATTGCATTCCAGCTGTTGCCGGCATCCGCCGAGGCGTACACCTGGCCTCCGGTAGTGCCGAAATAGACGCCGCAGTCGTCCAGTGAATCCACTGCCATCGCGTCACGCAGGATATTCACGTAGCAGTTCTTGTCCGGCAGCCCCTTCCCCAGCTCCTCCCACTCATTGCCGCCGGTGCGACTGCGATAGACCCGCAGCTTCCCGTCCATGGGATAGTGCTCCGAGTCGCTCTTGATCGGCACCACGTAGATGGTCTCGGGCTCATGGGCATGCACGTCGATCACGAAGCCGAAGTCGGTGGGCAGGTTGCCGCTTACCTCGTGCCAGGAGTCGCCGCCGTTGTCGCTCCGCATCACGTCCCAGTGCTTCTGCATGTAGAGCACGTCGGGCCGGCTCTTGTGCATCGCGATCCGGTGCACGCAGTGCCCCACTTCGGCTTCCGGATCGGGGATGTACTGTGAGTGCAGGCCCTTGTTGATGGGCGTCCAGCTCTTGCCGCCGTCAGTGGTGCGAAATGCGCCCGCCGCCGAAATCGCGATGAAAATGCGATCAGGGTTGGTGGGGTCGATCATGATGGTGTGCAGGCACATCCCGCCCGCCCCGGGCGCCCAGTGCGGCCCAGAGCCATGCCCGCGCAGCGCGGAGAGTTCCTGCCAGCACTTGCCGCCGTCGGTCGAGCGGAAGAGCGCGGCGTCCTCGATGCCGGCATACACCGTGTCGGGCTCCGTCAGCGACGGCTCGAGGTGCCAGACCCGCTTGAACTCCCATGGATGCGGCGTGCCGTCGTACCATTGGTGCGTGCCGGGGACGCCATCGTAGGCAAACTCGTTGCCCACCGGCTCCCAGGTCTTGCCGCCGTCGTCCGAGCGCTGGATCATCTGGCCAAACCAGCCACTTGATTGCGAGGCGTAGATGCGGTCAGGGTTGAGCGGCGACCCCTTCACGTGATAGAGCTCCCAGCCGGCAAAGTGCGGCCCGCTGATGTCCCACTTCTTCCGCCCCTTGTCCGACGTCAGTACAAAGGCGCCCTTCCGGGTGCCCACCAGCACGCGCACGCCGCTCATGCTCACCTCGCGTTGCCAAAGGATCCGTGATCGCCGGTACCCTTCCGGCGAGCGTTATTGATTAGCGTTGAGAGCTGAAAGTGTCAAATCAGGATGGGCAGGATGGGCGGGATGGGCGGGATGGGCAGGTGGGTCGCTGGCTGCTGGCTGTTGGCTGTTGGTCGCACAAGGCCGCCCTCACCCTGCAGCCCCAAAAGATGTCCCTCACGAGGTTTCGTATTGCAACTTTCCGTGCTCGATTCTCGTCCAACTACACATGCGCAAGAACATCCGGATAGTTCCAGTCATCCTCGCCATGTGCACGGCGTCGCTCAGTTGCCGAAGCGCCGATTCTGGCCACGATGCCAGGGCGGCCGTCACCCCGTTCGCCACGGTCGCCTTGGCCGATTCCCTGGCCACCCACGATCTCTGGCCCGGCTTCAACCCGCGCTCGACGCCCGTGGCCATCTTCGACGGCAGCCGCACGCTGCTGTTCCGCCACCCTGCCCCACCCCAGCCATTCACGCCCCTGGCCGACCATGACAGCGTCTGGGTTCACCCGGGACGGGACTCGAGCGTCTCGGCCAACACCAGCACCGAGCTCGGTGGCGTGACGACGGCCACGCTCATGCCGGCGTCCGACTCGACCTCAGCGCTGCGACGAGCCGGAATACTGATCCATGAAGCGTTTCATGTCTTCCAGCGCGCCCACCATCACTCGTGGTCCGCGAACGAGGCGGATCTCTTCACCTACCCTGTGAACGACGGCCAGGTGCTCACCCTGCGACGGCTGGAATCAGAAGCGCTCCGCCGAGCCCTGATGGCCCGCACGAAACCTGAGGCGCGATGCTGGGCCCACGCTGCAATGGCCCTGCGTGGTGAACGCTTCGCTCGCTTGCCCGCCGGCTCTGCGGCCTATGAACGCGGCACCGAGCTGAACGAGGGGCTGGCGACGTACGTCGAGTGGCGTGCGACCGATGCGCCCGACAGCAACGTGCTGCCGGCCCACGAATACCCACCCGAGAAGATCCGCGATCGTGGCTATCGCAGCGGCGTCGCGCTGGCTCGGCTGCTCGACCGCCTGTCGCCCGACTGGCGCGCCGAGCTGGAGGCGCATGACTCCGTTCCGCTCGACTCGCTGCTTTCGGCTGCAATCGCCAACCCAGCGGGCCAGCCGTGCGGGTTCACCGGCACGGAGCGCGACAGCATCAGCCGAGTGGCCGCCTCCGATGTGGCGGCGCTGACGGACCGCCTTGCAGCCGACCGTCGTAACTTTCTTGACAGACCGGGATGGCGGTTGATCATCAAAGCGGCAAGCCCGCTCTTCCCGCAGGGCTTCGATCCCCTCAATGTGAGCGTCGTGGCGCCCGGCGAAGTGCTGCACAGCCGGCTGGTGATGCTCGGCAACGATGCAGGCCGCATCGAAGTGATAGGCAGGCCGTCGCTCAGCGAGGCAGCCGGCGCGCATCCGCTGTTCAATGGCGTCCGTGCACTCACCGTCACGGGGCTCGACATGCCGCCGAGCGTCATGCGTGGCGACGGCGGTCTCAGGGTGACGGCTGACGGCATCACTGCCGAGTTTCGCGGCGCGACGGCAGATACTACCGGAACAGTGGTGACACTTCACGTGCCCTGACGCGGCACCAGCGGTTGGAGAAAAAGATGCGGCAGAGACTCATGTATGGCGCGATCGCTGCGCTGACCCTCGCGTGCGTCGCCTGCGGCGACGAAGCCGCGCCTTCTGACCTGACCGGCAGCTACACCCTGGTCTCGGAGAATGGCCAGCCACTCCCCTCCGACCCGAGTGCCCCGTTCGGCTGCTGCCTCACCCTCAGCGGCTCTATCACGCTGACGGCGACGACGTACGACTTGCGCACCTCGCACAAGAACAAGAACAACGGAATCGAGTTCGACAACGGTGAGCAGGGGACGTACACTCGCGACGGCAATACCCTGCATTTCACCCGGACCGGTGGGAGCGATGAGGGCTTTCCATACCTCCTGGCGCCCGGGAAACTGAGCAATGGCGGAAGCAAGTTGACCTTGCTCTACGGCGATGAGGGGCCGGGATCGGACCAGACCGAGGCAGTCTTCACGAAAGACGAGTGAGAGGCCCCAGATGGCAGCAGCAACATCGCCCGCCGTCCAGGCATACCTGGCTGCGCAGCCGCCGGACCGGCGCCGGGAGCTCGAGCGGGTCCGGGACTGCATCGTCCGGAACCTGCCACGCGGCTACGAGGAGGCCCTCGCAGGAAAGATCCTCGCCTATCAGGTGCCGCTGGCTGAGTACCCTGACACCTACAACCGGCAGCCGCTCTGGTATGCAGGCCTCGCGCCGCAGAAGCATTATCTGTCGCTCTACCTGATGTGCGCATACGGCTCGCTCGACCACCTTCGCCGCTTGCGGGAGGGCTTCGCCGCCGCCGGCAAGAAGCTCGACATGGGCAAGTCCTGCATCCGGTTCCGAACGGCAGACGATCTCGCGCTCGATGTCATCGGCGAGTTGATCGCGAGTATTCCCATGAAGCGCTGGATCGAGATAGCCAAGAGCGCTCGGCGCTAAACGCCCAGCGCTCAGCATGCAGCCGAAGGAGGCATCAATGATTTCCACCCTGCGGAAGGGTGCGATCGCAATGGGTGTGGCGTTCCTCGCGCTTGCCCTGGCGGATGCGTGGAGCATCCACAGCCACGCCGGCGTCTCCGGACTCAAGCTCTTCATCGTGCTTGCAGCCGGTTTCATGGCCGGGCGCATGCTGGGCCCCGTGCTGCCACGCTGGCTTTAGTATGGAAGGCGAACAGCGGATAGAGCTCCGCCCCATCGGGCGCGTGCATTCCTCGCTCACCAGCCGCAAGAACGCGCCGAGGCAGCCCTGGGAGGGCGCGCCGGAGGCGTGGATCGAGATCGATCCGGCCTATCTCCCGGCGCTGCACCTGCTGGCCGAGGGCGACGAGATCTGGGTGCTGACGTGGCTGCACGAGAGCCGGCGTGACACCCTGCAGGTCCACCCGGGGCGCGACCCTGAGACGCCGCTCACTGGCGTGTTCGCAACGCGGTCGCCTGACCGTCCCAACCCGATCGGGCTGCACCGCACCCGGCTCCTGCGCATCGAGGACGGCACCCGGCTCCATGTGGAGGCGCTGGAGGCTATCGACGGAACGCCAGTGCTGGATGTGAAGTGTGTGTTGGGAGCGGAGCGCTGTGAGCTGTGAGCTGTGAGCCGGGGACGATACCGCTCATAGCTCGTAGCTCGTAGCTCTCAGCCCCCCAAGCCTTACGCCCCACGCCCTACGCCCTATACTCCAATGTGCCCCCTCCACCGGATGTCCCCACTCCGGAGCGCGAGCTTCCCACCGACGCGGTCATCGGCCGCGACGAGCGGGGAGCAGCCGGCCCGGAGCGGGACCTTGCCGACTTCACCACACCGCGGTCGGTCCTGCGGCTGATCCCGTTCGCCATTCTCATCGGCGCTGCCTCGGCGGTCGTCGCGCTGATCCTGCTGGACTTGATCGGGCTCATCACCAATCTGCTGTATTACCATCGCTGGTCCCTGACGCTGGTCTCGCCGGCAGGGAATGCGCTCGGCGCCTCCGCAGTTGCGATTCCGGTTGTGGGAGGCGTGATCGTGGGTTTCATGGCGCGGTATGGCTCCGAACAGATCCGTGGCCACGGCATCCCCGAGGCCATGGAGACCATCCTCGTCGGCGGCAGCAAGGTGAAGCCGCGGCTCACGGTCCTGAAGCCGGTCTCCAGCGCCATCAGCATCGGCACCGGCGGGCCGTTCGGCGCGGAAGGTCCCATCATCCTCACGGCCGGGGCGCTGGGTTCCGTGCTCGCCCAGTTCTTCCAGTTCTCCGCAGCGGAGCGACGCAGTCTGCTCGTGGCCGGCGCGGCCGGCGGCATGGCCGGCGTCTTCGGCACGCCGGTCGCCGCCGTGCTCCTGGGGGTCGAGCTCCTGGTGTTCGAATGGAAGCCGCGGTCCATGGTGCCGATTGGCGTGGCGGCGGCGGTGGCGGAGTTCGTGCGCATGCAGTTTGCCTCAGCGGGACTGCTCGCGGCCGAACCGCTCTTTCCCACCAGCATCGCGCAGGCCCCCGGCTGGGCGCCGTTCGGCGGCGCCATCATCATCGGGCTCGCGGGCGGCATCACCGCCTGGCTCCTGACCGAGGCGGTGTATGGCGCGGAGGACGTCTTCAAGAAGCTGCCGGTCCACTGGATGTGGTGGCCCGCCATCGGCGGCCTGGTCGTGGGGCTGGGTGGATTGATCGAGCCGAGGGCGCTGGGTGTGGGATATGACACGATTGCCGCCCAACTGGCGGGCCAGGTGGCGCTTGGCGCGCTGGTGTCGATCTTCGTGGTGAAGCTGATTATCTGGGCGATCGCGCTGGGCTCAGGCACCAGCGGCGGCATCCTCGCGCCCATCCTCATCATGGGCTGTGCCGTGGGCGGGATCCTCACGCCGATCCTGCCCCACGCGACCGAGGGCTACTGGATCTTCCTCGGCATGGCCGCGGCACTCGCGGGCGTGACCCGCTCGCCGCTCACCGCGATCGTCTTCTCGGTGGAACTCACCCACGATGTCGAGGTGCTGCTGCCGCTGCTGGTGGTGAGCACGGTGGCGCACCTGGTGAGCGTCCTCATCCTCAAGCGCTCGATCCTCACCGAGAAGGTGGCTCGGCGCGGCTTTCATGTACTGCGAGAGTACGAAGTCGGTCCGCTCGAAGTCCTGTTCGTGCGGGACCTCATGGCCACTGACGTGCTCACAGTTGAAGTGGGTAGCGCCCTGCGCGCCGTGCATGCCATGTTGCGGGAACATTCCGCGATGCGCTACCAGCGGCTCCTGCCGGTCACCACGGCGGACGGGCGGCTGGTGGGCGCCATTTCCTGGAATGATGTGCTGGAGCGGGCCGCGCGGGGTGAGCTCGAAGGCACGGTGGATGACGTCATGCACCAGCGGCTGGTCGTTGCCTATCCTGACGAGACGCTGCGGGTGGTGGCCGATCGAATGGCCGCCGGCAAACTGGGCGTGCTCCCGGTGGTTGATCGAAACGATCCTGCTCAGTTGCGCGGCCTGATCACCCAGTTCGACCTCCTCCGCGCCCGCGGCCGCATGCTCGAGGAAGAACGCCATCGCGAGCAGGTGCTGGACCTCAGGATTTTCTCGGCGGTGAGGTGGAGGAGGAGATAGGGCTTAAGGCTTAAGGCTTAAGGATTAAGGCTTGAGGCTTGAGGCCTTCAGCTCTCAGCTCTCAGCTCTCAGCTCTCAGCTCTCAGCTCATACGGAGATTTCATGTTCAACGCAGTTCGTCGTTTTGTAAGCAGGCATCTTGAAGGCGAAGATACGCCTCGGCCCGACCATCAGCAGCCCGCGGCTGATCCCGTCCAGCTGGCCGCCTGTGCCCTGCTGCTCGAGCTGGCGCACGCTGATGGGGAGTTCAGCCCGGAGGAACGGGAGCATATCGAGCGCACGCTGGTCCGTCACTTCGGGCTGGATGCGGCGGCGGGGGCGGAACTGATGCGGCTGGCCGACGCGGAGCGCGAGAAGTCTATCGATCATTTCCAGTTCACCCGGCAGATCACGGCCAACTACGACCTGGGCCAGAAGATGGTACTGGCCGAGGTGATGTGGGGTGTGATTTTGGCGGATGGAAAGCTGGGGGACCACGAGGCCTACCTGGTGCGAAAACTGGCCCGGCTCATGGAACTGGAGCCGGCCTACCTGTCGCAGGCGAGGAAGAAGGTGAGTGGGGATGGTTAGACGGCTGGACGGCTGGACGGCTGGACGGCTGGACGGCTGGACGGCTGGACGG
>CBINCZ010000047.1:0-10317 GCA_966249295.1 uncultured Gemmatimonadales bacterium | reverse complement strand
CAGCTCGCCGGTACGCTCGCGAATGATGCCCCGGAATTTCTCCGTCTGCGCGCGCAGCTCGGCTTCGTCGAGCCCGGCGAGCCGTTCCTCGTGCGCCTTGATCTGCACCAGGCGGGGACGGATCTTCTTCACGTCCCGGTCGTGTCGCGTGCCGATCACGGCGGTCACCAGCTTCTGTATCATGCTCCGTCACCCTTGTAGAGTCCGTTCGCCGCAACGTAGGCCGCCACGGCGTCAGGTACCCAGTAGCGAATCGAGAGGCCTTCGCGCACGCGGCGCCGCACATCCGTGGCCGAAATCTCCACGAGCGGCACCGTGATCCGGCGCCACACCCCGTCACTGACCTGCGGGTGTGATCCTGGCCGGGCAAAGACCGCGATACGGGCCAGCTGTGCCACCTGCTCCGGTTCCCGCCACTTGGCGAGGTCCCGGGCGGCGTCATCGCCCAGCAGCAGCACCCATTCGGTGTCCGGCTCGGCGGCGTGCAGCGCCCGCAAGGTATCTACGGTAAACGAGGGGCCGGGGCGATCCAGTTCCGCCGCTTCCATGCGGAAGCCCGGGGCACCGGCGATGGCCAGCTCGACCATCCGTGCTCGATGCACCGCCGGCGCCTCGTGGCGGCCGACCTTGAACGGCTGCTGGTGCGCAGGGACAAACCGGAGCTCATCGAGCTCCAGCTGCTCCATTGCCGACCGTGCCGTAATCAGGTGCCCGTGATGGATCGGATCAAATGATCCCCCGAAGAGCCCCACCCGCATCACGGCCCCTGGGAAATCTTGGGAGGACAGACGTGGTCAGTACCGGGAGTGCCTGGATGAAAACGCCGGAGATAGCCACAGGTCTGCTCGGCATCCTCCACGTACCCCAAGGTGCGCTGGGTGCTGATCAGGTCGATCAGCGCCTGCGGGGCAATCCTGGCCTGGGGATAGGTGGAGAGAAGGTCGCGCAGGTAGATGACGGCGGAATCCCACGCCTTCAGGCGCAGGTAGTACTTGGCCGCCTTGTATTCCTTGACGGCGAAATCATCGTTGAGCGCCGCGATACGCACCTTGGCGCGCGCGGCCGCATCGGTGCCGGGATACCGGTTCAGCACCTCTTCATAGGTGCTGAGCGCCGAGCTTCCATACGTCGGATCAAGCTCCGGGCGGCGCCACAGGTCGGCATAGGCGTCGCCCACTCGCACCAGCGCGTCAGCCGCCAGCGGGTGAGTCGGCGTTTCGTCGCTGACGCGGCGGAATTCCCGCGCCGCTTCGAGCCGGCGGCCGGCGGCGAAGTTGGCCTCGCCCAGCAGGAAGTGCGCTTCGACGCGGCGCGGGTCGTTACCCGGCGACTCCAGGTTGAACCGCTGCACCCGCTCGATGGTCTTGCTCCAGTCACCCTCCCGGAAGGCGGCATGGGCGTTGGCCCAGAGCGAATCAAGCTGTGCCGGGTTCAGCGACTCCGCCCCGCTCGCCGGCGTGACCACCGCACGGCTCGTGGCGGAGCCGCACGCGCTGGTCAGCAGGAGCCAAGGCAGGAACCGGCGTACTGTCATTGCACATCCAGGGGTCTTGTATCCCCTGCCGAATCGGCAGAAGAGAGTGTAGCGAGTCGGTTGCGGGCGAGCCGGCTCAGCGAATCGTCTGGTGTGCCCAGGCTGATTGCCCGTTGCCATGCGATGGCCGCCGCGATCGGGTCGCCCTGCCTTACCCGCGCGTCACCCAGCCCCACAAGGGCCCGGCGGCCAGTCCAGCCGCTGGGAGCTCCTCGGGACGCCCTCGCAAACCAGCGATCGGCAGCGATGATCTGGCTGGAGTCCAGGGCGGCAATCCCGAGCCGCAGGGCGCACGTTGCATACCCCGTTCCAGCGGAATCGCGCATTTCGGCATCGGTCGAGCGGCGCACGACTGCCCGATAGGCGTACGCCGCCTCGGCGCACTGGTTGCCGCTCATGAGCGCACCGTACTGCAACAGCAGCGCGTCAAAGGTGGCCGCATCAGGCGCCCCGGCCAGAGCGAGTGGAAGCATCCTGGCCCGAGACGCCGGCTTGAGCGTGCCACCCTGCACCAGCGCATACGCATACGACGTAATCGGCCAGTCCGGCGCAATCCGCTCCAGCCCCGCCACCGCCGTGGCCAATGCCGTCATGTCCCTGGACCGGAGCGCCTGCCGCGCGACCTCGGCAAGGCCGTCACTGGCTTCCGCGTGCCGGGACGGATCGGCCGATGCCAACGCCATGAATGCGTTGGCGGCCGAATCCAGCTGGCCCGCACGCAGCGCCGTGGCGCCGGCCTTGGCCCAGAGCCGGCCATTATCGTGGGTCGCTGCCAGGCCGGCGTAGATCGGGAGCGCCTCGACGTAGCGCCCGCCCAGGTATTGCTCGTCGGCGTCACGCTCCTGCTGGCCGCCGGAGCAGGCCAGGCAGAGGCCGATGAACAGCAGCACTGGCCGCAATCTCACGTCGGGCGACCGACCATGTGGAGGTAGGCCTGCACCCGCGGGTTGTCGGGACGCCGCGCCAGCAGGTGCTCCCACACTTCGCGCGCGCCTTCGGCATCGCCGGAGAGATACCGCGCAAGGCCGAGCGCGGCGCCGGCGTCGAGAAATGCCGGCCTCGCCGTCACGACCTGCTCCAATTCCTCGCGTGCCTCGAGCGCGCGTCCCGCCTCGAGCAGCACGCGCGCCAGTCGATACCGCAGGTCATGAAAGGTCGGTCCCAGCTCGAGTGCACGCCGATACTGTTCCGCTGCGAGGTCGAGCGCGCCCACCTCGGCATACGCGTGCGCCAGTTCAGCGTGGCGATTGGCGAGCTGTGCCGCCACCGGCGCGGCGAAGCCCTTGACGTTCCCGGTGTCGGCGAGCGCCGCCCGCCGGAAGCACTCTTCGGCTTCATCCGAGCGGCCGAGCTGGTTGAGCAGCAGGCCGCGGTGGATGAGCGCCTCGAGATAGCGCGGGTTGAGGTCGAGGGCGCGATCGAACTGCTCCAGGGCCCGCTCGGTATGCCCCAGCAGCGAGAGCGAGACGCCGAGCAAGTGGTGCGCGTCGGCGTAGGCGTTGCCCTGCGCCGTGATCTCCTCCAGCAGGTGCACGGCGCCATGATAGTCCTGCAGCACGAACCGCTCACGGGCTCGC
Organism: uncultured Gemmatimonadales bacterium; assembly: GCA_966249295.1. Taxonomy (GTDB): domain Bacteria; phylum Gemmatimonadota; class Gemmatimonadetes; order Gemmatimonadales; family GWC2-71-9; genus CAMLHP01. Next base: position 7,206 of record CBINCZ010000047.1, on the reverse strand, counting down.
AGCATGAGCTGGTCGGTGCTGGGCTGCATCGTTTCTCGCATGCTCACCTCACGCGTCCACCTGGCCGCCCCGCCGGCCGACGCCGGTGTAGCGGATGCCGGCCTGCGCCACACGGGCCGGGTCGTAGAGATTCCGGCCGTCCACGATGGCGGGCCGGCGCATCTCCCGGGCAATACGGCCAAAGTCCGGGGTGCGATACATCAGCCACTCGGTCATGACGGCCAGCACGTCGGCGCCGGCGAGCACGGCGTAGGGATCGTCCGCGAGCATGACGCGATCCCTGTACTGCGCCCGCACCGCCGGCATCGCCTTGGGATCGTGGGCCCGCACCTGGGCCCCCGATTCGAGCAGGCAGTCGATCAGTGCAATGGCCGGGCTCTCGCGCACGTCATCGGTCTCCGCCTTGAAGGCGAGTCCCCAGATGGCGATGGTCCGTCCATTCAGACCACCCGCCGCGCGCCGCACCTTGTCCACGATGCTGGCGCGTTGCCGCCGGTTGATCTGTTCCACCGCCCTCAGGAGATCGGGCTCCACGCCCAGCCGTTCCGCGGTGTGGATCAATGCCTGCAGGTCCTTGGGAAAGCAGGAGCCGCCGTAACCGGGACCGGGATAGAGGTACGCCCGCCCGATGCGGCGGTCCGAGCCGATTCCGTTGCGCACCATGGCGACATCGGCGCCGACAGCCTCGCACAGCGCGGCGATCTGGTTGATGAACGACACCCGGGTCGCGAGCATGGCATTGGCCGCGTACTTGGTAAGCTCGGCCGACGCGGGATCCATGAACAACATGCGGTCGCCGCCCCGCAACGTGTACGGTGCGTACAGCTCATTCAGCAGGGCACGCACCGCGGCACTCTCGGTGCCGACCACCACGCGGTCCGGATGCATGAAATCATCCACCGCCGCGCCTTCCTTGAGAAACTCCGGATTGGCCGCCACCTCGAATGGCACCGTCGCGGCCGCGCCGACCACCCCGGAAACCTGTGCCGTGGTGCCGACCGGCACCGTGGACTTGAGCACCAGCACCTTCGGCTCCGTGGCCTGCCGGGCGATGGCCTCGGCCACGTTCAGCACGTGGGACAGGTCCGCCTCGCCCCCGGCGCCGGGCGGCGTCCCGACGGCGATGAAGATGACTGGCGCGTGCGCCACGGCCTCGGTCAGGTCGGTCACGAACCGCAGGCGGCCTGCCGCCTGGTTCTGCCGCACCAGCGGCTCGAGGCCGGGCTCGAAGAGCGGCAGGTCGTTGGCGCGCAGTCGGGCCACGCGCGCCGCGTCCCGCTCGACACACACGACGTCATTGCCCGTCTCGGCGAAGCAGGCGCTGGCGACCAGGCCCACGTAGCCGCTGCCGACGACGGACAGTCGCACCCTAGTGCCCTGCCATCGCGTGCCGGGTATCGACGATGAGCTTCGCTTCCCGGCGGATCAGGTCGTAATCGAGCGCCGAGTGATCGGTGACGATCAGCACGCAGTCGGCCTGCTGCAGCTCCCTGCCGGTCAGCGGAACCGACTCGAAGCGATGCCCGTTCTCCTCCAGTGTCGGCACGAAGGGATCGTGATAGGCGACGTCCGCCCCATACTGTTCCAGCAGCTTGATGATATCGAGCGCCGGGCTTTCCCGCATGTCGTCGATGTCCTTCTTGTACGCCACGCCGATCACCAGCACCTTGGCGCCCCGCATCGCCTTGCCCTGCATGTTCAGGGAGTCGATCGTCTTCCGCCCCCAGAAGAGCGGCATCTCCGAGTTGACCTCGCCTGCGATGTCGATGAAGCGGGTCTTGTAGTTGAGGCCGCGCATCTTCCACGCGAGGTAGTGGGGGTCGATCGGGATGCAGTGCCCACCGAGGCCGGGGCCGGGAGTGAACTTCATGAACCCGAACGGCTTGGTGCCCGCGGCGTCGATGACCTCCCAGACGTCCACGTCGAGCTTGTCGCAGACGATCGCCATTTCGTTCACGAGGCCGATGTTGACGCTGCGGAAGGTGTTTTCCAGCAGCTTGACCAGCTCGGCCGCCTCGGTGGATGAGACCGGCACCAGCGTATCGATCGCGGGCTGGTACAGCGCGCAGCAGACCTCGCGGCAGGCGGCCGTGATGCCACCGACCACCTTGGGCGTATTGCGGGTATGGTATTTCGGGTTACCGGGGTCGACCCGCTCGGGGCTGAACGCGAGGAAGAAATCGTCGCCCACCGTGAGCCCGGTGCTCTCGAGCGCCGGGAGCATGATCTCGCGGGTGGTTCCGGGGTACGTCGTGCTCTCGAGGATGATGGCCTGGCCGCGCCGCAGGGTGGCCTTCACCGCTTCGGTGGCGGCCACGATGAAGCTGACGTCGGGATCCTTGTACTTGGAGAGCGGCGTCGGCACGCAGATGGAGATGGCGTCGGGCTCGGCCAGGCGGCTCGGGTCGGCGGTGGCCTCGAACTTTCCGGCCTTCAGGATTTCCTGCAGGTCCGCGTCCTTCACGTCCTTGATATGGGACCGGCCGGCATTCAGGCCATCCACCACGCGCTGGCTCACGTCGTACCCGAGAACCCGATAGCCTGCGCGCGCCAGCTCCACGGCGAGGGGCAAGCCGACGTAGCCCAGCCCGATGATGCCGAAGAGCGCCTCGCGGCGCTCGGCTTTCCGGATCAGCTCCGCTGCAATCGTCATCCAGTCAATACTCCAGGGGAAGTGCCACCCGCCGGCCGTCACGCGCCGACAGGTAGGTGGCGATGAGAATCTCGAGCGAATTGAGCCCTTCCCGGCCGTCGGTGTCGGGCACCGCCTCGCCGCGCAGGCTCTGGATCACGTTCTCGTAGTAGGCCGGGTGCCCGAAGCCGTAGACCGACGTCGTTTCGTAGCTCGCGTCCGCCACCTTCGCGTCGTCCGGATGACTGTCGGCAAACTCCCAATGGTCAATGCGATTGACGGCCACGCCGCCCACCTTCACCGTGCCGCGCTCGCCGATGATGGTGATGGAGCCCTCGAAGTTCCTGGGATACGTCAGCATGGTGACGTTCATGCTGCCGAGCGCCCCGGTCCGCCAGCGGATGGAGACGACACCGGTGTCCTCCACCTGGATGTGCCGGGCGAGCGTGGCGGTGTAGGCCTGCACGCTTTCCACCGGCCCGATGAGCCAGTCGAGCAGGTCCACGTAGTGGCTTGCCTGGTTCATGAACGCGCCACCGTCGAATTCCCAGGTGCCGCGCCACGGCGCGCTGTCGTAGTACTCCTGCGGCCGCGACCAGAACACGTTGACGTTCACCATGAAGATGCGACCGAACCGGTCCGCCGTGACGGCCCGCTTGAGCAGCTGCAGGGTGGCGTTGCGGCGGTTCTGCTTCACCACGAACAGCTGCACGCCGGCGCGGTCGCACGCGGCGACCATGGCCTTGCCGTCCTGCCAGCGCGTCGCCATCGGCTTCTCGGTCACCACATGACGGCCCGCCGCGGCGCACCGCACCGCCTGGCTCGAGTGCAGCCCGCTGGGCGTGGCGAGGACGATCACGTCAGCGTCCGATCCGGCCAGCAGCGCGTCCAGCGACCGGAAGCCGCGCGCGCCGGTGCGCTCCTCGGCCCTGGCCAGGGCGGCGGGGTCGATGTCGCACACCGCCACGAGGTCGGCCCGGTCCGCGTGCTTCTCCAGCGCGCCAAAGTGATTGGCGGAGATGCGGCCGCATCCCACGACCGCAAACCGGATCTTCCGGTCCGTGATGAAGGGCTTGGTAACGAACATCAGCGCCGGCGCTCCCTGATGCGGGTCACTGGTAGTACTCGCGGATCGCCGCCACGACCGCGTCCTGCTGCTCATCGCGCAGCTCGGGATAATTCGGCAGCGAGACCACTTCACGGCAGGCACGCTCGGTCTCCGGCAGGCTGCCCGGGGCATGGCCCAGGTGCGCAAAGCAGGGCTGCAGGTGCAGGCCCACCGGGTAGTACACCGCGCAGCCGATCCCGCGACCGCGCAGGTGCTCCACCAGCGCGTCACGGTTCTGGGCCCGGATCGTGTACTGGTGGAAAATGGGCTCAGCGGAGGGGTCGACCGCCGGCGCGCACACTTCGCTGATCGGGCGGAGCAGCTCGTTGTAGCGCGCCGCACGCTGGCGGCGCGCCTCGCTCCAGTCGGCGAGATGCCGGAGCTTCACCAGCAGGATCGCCGCCTGCAGCGTGTCGAGCCGGCTGTTGTAGCCCACTTCGTCGTGATGGTACTGCTTGGCCCCGCCATGCAGCCGGAGCCGCGCCAGCCGGCTTGCCAGCTGGGGATCCTGGGTGAGCACCATGCCACCGTCGCCCCAGCCGCCGAGGTTCTTGCTGGGGAAGAACGAGAGCGTGCCGGCGTGGCCCAGCTCGCCGGCCATGCGCCAGGTGCCGCCTACCTTGCGGCGCGCGCCGATGGCCTGCGCGGCATCCTCGATCAGCGCCAGCCCGTGCCGCTCCGCAATGGCCGTCAGGCGCTCCATGTCCGCCATCTGCCCATAGAGATGCACGGCAATGATGGCGCGGGTGCGCGGCGTGATGCCAGCCTCGACCGCGTCAGGCGCCAGGTTGTAGGTGCGGGGGTCGATGTCCACGAAGACCGGCGTGCCGCCGGCATTGTGCACCGCACCCGCCGTGGCAAAGAACGTGAACGCGGGACAGATGACCTCGTCGCCCGGCGCGAGGTCGAGGGCGCGGAGGGGCAGCAGGAGGGCATCGGTGCCGCTGGCGCAGGCCACCGCGTGCTTCACGTGCGAAAGTGACGCAATGGCCGCCTCCAGCTGGGCCACTTCCGGGCCCATGATGAAGGTCTGGCGCTCGATCACGGCCATCGCGGCCGGGACGATCTCGTCGGCGATGGTGGCGTGCTGCGCCACCAGGTCAAGCAGGGGTACGTTCACCGGGTCACCGGAAAGGGGATCAGAAAGGCTGCAAAGCCTTGCAAATTATCGAGATTGGGGCACCGGGTCAACGAGCGTCAGCAGCCCGTCGGACTCCCGATAGCCGGTATTGCAGACCCCGCAACGAGCGGTGCCGGCGCTCACCGAGAGGCGCTCGCCGCAACGGCACATCCAGCCGACCCGGCGCGCCGGCACGCCAACGACCAGCGCGAACGCAGGCACGTCCGCCGTGACCACGGCACCGGCGCCCACGAAGGCGTACTCGCCCAGGGTGATCCCGCAGACGACGGTGGCGTTGGCCCCGATGGTGGCGCCGCGCCCGACACGGGTGGCCCGGTATTCGTGCTTCCGCGAGACGTGACTGCGCGGGTTGATCACGTTGGTGAACACACAGCTCGGGCCGCAGAACACGTCGTCCTCCAGCTCCACCCCTTCGTAAATCGACACGTTGTTCTGAATCTTGACGTTGTTGCCGATCCGGGTGCCGCTCATGACCACCACGTTCTGTCCCAGCGAACATCCCTCGCCAATCACCGCACCGGGCATGATGTGGCAGAAATGCCAGATGCGGGTCCCGGCGCCGATCTGCGCGCCGTCGTCGATGAAGCTGGAGGGGTGGGCGGTGTAGTCAGGCATGAAGACCTCGGAAGTCGGGAAGACGGGAAGACGGGAGGACGGGAGGACGGGAAGAGAGTCGGGGAGATGGGACGTCCTGCACCTACTTCCCGCCTTCTCGCCTTCCCATCTTCCCGCCTACCCCGCCCACTCCGCGCTCATCTCCCGCGCCATCTCGTGCCATTCCTGCAGTGAGCGGACTTCGCCCACCCGGCTCCGGAGCGCGATGATGGCATCGCAGGCGGCGGACGCCGCGGAGAGCGTCGTGGTATACGGCACCCGGTGCTGCAGGGCGGCCCGGCGGATGGCGTAGTCGTCCTGCTGGGTGAGCTTGCCCAGCGGCGTGTTCACCAGCAGCTGGATCTGGCCGGAGAGGAGCAGGTCAATGGCATTGGGCCTCCCCTCATGCACCTTAAGCACCCGTTCGGCCGGAATGCCGCGGGCGCGAAGGTGGCGCGCCGTGCCCTCGGTGGCGCAGACCTTGAAGCCCAGGCCATGGAAGCGCCGCGCGATCGGCACCACGCTGTCCTTGTCGTGATCGTTCACGGTGATGAAGACGCTGCCGGCCAGCGGCAGTGCACCGTCGGCGCTGGCCTGGGCCTTGGCGAAGGCCATCCCGAATGAATCGGCGATCCCCATCACCTCGCCGGTCGAGCGCATCTCGGGACCGAGCACGAGGTCCACACCGGCAAACTTGCTGAAGGGGAAGACTGCTTCCTTCACGGCCACGTAGGGCTGGACCACGTCGTCCGAGAGCCCCAGTTCATCGAGTGTCTTCCCTGTCGCCACCGCAGCGGCAAGGCTCGCGAGCGGCACACCGGTCGTCTTCGACACGAAGGGGACGGTGCGCGAGGCACGCGGGTTCACCTCCAGCACGTACACGACGCCGTTCCGGATGGCGTACTGCACATTGAGGAGGCCCACCACGCCGAGCTTGAGCGCGAATGCCCGGGTATGCTCACGCATCTCGGCGATCTGTGCCTCGGTCAGCAGATACGGCGGCAGGACGCAGGCCGAGTCGCCCGAGTGAACGCCCGCATCCTCGATGTGCTGCATGACGCCGCCGATGACACAGCGTTGTCCATCGCAGATGGCGTCGACGTCCGCCTCGAAGGCGTCTTCCAGGAACTGGTCGATCAGCACCGGATGTTCCGGCGCCACGCGCGCGGCGCGCTGGAAATAGTCGCTCAGCGTATCGACGTCATAGACGATCTCCATCGCCCGGCCACCGAGCACATAGGACGGCCGCACCAGCACGGGAAATCCCACCCGCTCAGCCACGGCCAGGGCCTCTTCCACCGAGAACGCGATTCCAGCGGGTGGCTGGGTGACGCCCAGTTCACGCGTCACCTTCTCGAAGCGTCCGCGATCCTCGGCGACATCGATGGCCTCAGGCGACGTGCCCAGGATCTTCACGCCGGCGGCCTCGAGCCCGCGCGCGAGCCGGAGCGGCGTCTGGCCGCCGAGCTGCACGATAACGCCAATGGGCTGCTCCAGCTCCACGATCTCGAGCACGTCCTCGAGCGTGAGCGGCTCGAAGTACAGCGCGTCAGAGATGTCGAAGTCGGTAGAGACCGTCTCCGGATTGGAATTGACCATGACGGTCCGGAAGCCCATCTCGCGAAGCGCCAGCGCCGCACGGACGCAGCAGTAGTCGAACTCGACCCCCTGCCCGATGCGGTTGGGACCTGATCCCAGGATGACCACGGTGCGATCGCCCACGGGCCCGGC
>CBINCZ010000046.1:0-10433 GCA_966249295.1 uncultured Gemmatimonadales bacterium | reverse complement strand
CGATGGCGTCGGCCTGGTCTTCACCCGCCGCACGGAGGCCCAGCCGTCCCTCGACCGCGTCGCGGACAGCCGCGTTGACTTCCTGCGTCAGCGTCGCCTCGGGAGTGCGGTTGTCAAAAGGCAGGACTGCAACGGTGTGGATTTCCGGGGGGAAACCGCCGCCGGCAAAGCCGTAGCACGCCCCGAGCAGGAGGACGCTAAGGCTGAGGAGGATGCCAGAGATCGGGCGGGAATGTCGCAGGGGACTCGCTCTCACTGAAGGTCAGGGTAAGCTTGGTCGATGCCGATGGAGCGACGAGCCGGCTTCGCTCGGGAGCGCTATCGGCGCTGAACGTCGTTTCCACCCACCCCACCAGCTCGTCGCCATGGCGCGCTTCCGCCAGCAACCGCCGGCCGTCTCGCTGCCATGCGTATCGCACCGTGTCGGCCCCGCTGCTCCATTGCCAGCGGAACCCGGCACTGTCTTCCAGACCGCGCGCTGCGGCATCGGCGGGCGGCGACCGCATGACGCCCAGCATGGCCCACATCAGCGGGTAGCTCGGGACCAGCCGCCGAATGATGTCGGGCGGATCGGTCCACTGGGCCGAGTCTCCAATCACCACTGCGGCGCCGCGACCGCTCCCGAGTGGCCCGGCGACATCGAGCCGGATGGAATCAGGCGCGGCGATCCGGGCGGAGCCCCGTCCGCCGGCTGCGCCACGATCATCCTGTATCTGCCAACGGAACTTGAGCACCTGGTGCCCTGCCGGCGCCGTGACGGCCACCCAGCGATGGACCTGAGACGACGCCACCACGGGCGCTTCCGGCGCGACCACAGGCACCGGTGAGTGCACCGAACAGGCAGCAAGGGCAATCGCAAGATAGGAAACCGCCCACCGGCGGTCAACAAGAAAGCGTTGCGCCATCAGTAGTTATAGCCAAAGAAGACCTGGAAAAATCCCCGATCGCGCTGCTTCGGGCTGAGCCCGTAACCTAACCGGTCGTTGGCCCCAAAGCGGATACCCGCATCCATCCGGACCACGACGAGCGGCGCCAGCGCGAGCCGGACACTTCCGCCCAGGCTGCCGAGCATGGGTCGGTCGTCGCGATTGACGAGCCAGGCCTGGCCCACATCTGTGAACAGTGCACCCTGAAATTCGGGGAATATGATATCCCCGAACGGCGTCCCCAGCACCAGTCGATTGAGCAGCGGAAAGCGAAGCTCCTGGTTGACCATCCAGGTCTTGGCCCCGATGATGTGACCGAAATTGGGATAACCCCGGAGCCCCGTGGTCCCGCCGATGTTGATCCGGCGCGGCCGGTCGCCATCACTCCAGAATCCGAAGAGGCGAGTGGCATACGTGACACGGCGACCCAGGCGGAAGTAGCGCCGCACGTCGGCGCTCAGCAGGTAGTTGTCAAACCGCGCGTTGGAAAAGTCACTCGCCACGCCTGCCGTCACGGCGAACCGGAAGCCATCGATCGGGCCGGTCGGCACCCAGAGAGAATTGTCGTGGATGTAGCTGATGTAGTTGGCGCCGATCCATCCCTTCCGCCTCGGCTCGGCGACTGTGGGCAGGTCGAAGTCGAAGCGATTGGAGTGCTCGAAGGTGACAGTGCCCTCGACACGCGAGTAGCGGGAAAGCGGATACCGCAGCATGCCCAGGACGCCTTCTGCCCGTTCCTCGTAGGACGCGAAGAGATCCCCCTCGAAGACCCGGCCAGCGAAGCGGTACGCACCCACACCCCAGTTGATGCGATGGCGCTGGTTCACGTAAACCAGGCTGCCGTTCAGGTTTTCGAAGAATGAGCCGAGTTCCTGGCTCTGGAACGAGCCGATGCTGCCATAGAGCAGGTGATCGTTGAGCAGGTCGGACAGCAGGAAGGCAGCGCCCTGCACGCCGCCGTACCCCGGCGCCACCGACACGCCACCGGTGGCGAAGTCGAGCGTCATGCGACGGTCATACCGCGACGTGGTGGTATCCGTCGTGGCCACCTCGCTGGGCGCCTCCCAGGTCCACTGCCCCGGCGCCGCATGCGGCCCGAGCGCGAACGTCTCCGTCTCGGCCGCTGAGTCGGGAACGAGATGGTAGATGTTGAAGCTGCCGTGCTGGAACGAGCCGGCGATCAAGCCACCATTCGGCAACGGGACGGCGTCGAAGGCGCCACTCCAGGCCGACGACTCCCGACGCCCGTTCCCCAGCGTGTCCATGGACCAGACGTTCAGCACATCGCCCCGGCTCGACGTGAAGTAAATACGGCCATCAGGACCCCATGTCGGGGTCTCGTCTACCCAGGGCCCCGCGGTCAGCTGCCGCACGGCGGCCGTTTCGAGGTCCAGCATGAACAGGTTCACGGCACCTGACTCGCCATCGGCGGTGCGGTCGGAGGCGAAGACCAGGCGGCGGCCGCTGGCATCCGGCGCAGGGTCGAGGTCCTGGTAGCGATCGCTGGTCAGGTGCGTCAGCACGCCGCCTGGCACCGTCACGCGATAGAGATCGGACATGCCATTGTCGGCCAGTCCGCTGAAGACAATACTCTCGCCGTCCGGCATCCACGCGGGCGAGAGGATCGACACGATACCCGGGAACTGGTAGCGACCCGAGAGCTTATGGCGTGTCAGGTCCCAGACTACCAGCGCATCGCGATCATGATAGCGGGCGCTGAACAGGAGGTATCCGGGGCGGCTCGCATCCACCCGGCTGTCAAACGGGTGCATCGACTCCAGCCCTTCGGATTTCCCTGCGGCCACTACTTCCCGCTGTGGGCCCAGCGTATCCAGCCGGCGCCGGTACACAGTCATGTAGCCGGTGGCAGGTGACGTGTAGAACGCCTCGGGAGCGCTGTCCCCGTTGGCTGTCAGCGCCCGGAGGGCGGGCTTGATGGCCAGCTCAGCGATCTCCCGGCCGAGCAGCGCTGGCGGGGCGTGGGTGGCCGCTACCGGGTAGTACTGCTGCCGCATGTAATACTGGAATTCCTCGTTGAGCTGCTCGAGCGACTTGCCGTAAATCCCGGCGATGGCATCGGCGAACGAGCCGTAGCGGTTGAGTTCGCGGTAGAGCAGCGAGACTCGCCACGCGCCATAGGTGTCCGCGAGCCACTGGTGAATCCGGCCGCCCAGCGGATAGACCAGGAAGCCGGTGTAGTAGCGCAGCTGGTCGAACGTGGGGAGGCGGCCCGAGTAGGTGAGGTCCCGCAGCATCATCTCGTCACGCGCGTCCTGCCCACCGGACCAATACTCGGCGAGGCCCTCCGTCCACCAGAGCGGCGGATTGAACTGCGCCGCCCGCGGCGCTCGATGGTATGCCTCACTGATCATGCTGAACTGGAAGACATGCACCATTTCGTGGCGCAGGGTGTTGCGGAACTCGGCGAGGTTGCCCCGGAAGGGCATCGTCACCCGGCGCTTCATGAAGTCGGTGGCGCCGAGCAGGCCCTCGGGCGGGACAAAAGGCAGGATGTTGGTCTGCTCGAAATCGATATGGGAGGCGTAGATCACCAGCGGGATGCGGGTCGCCACCTCGTGGCCGAAGCGCAGCGCCAGGGTGTCGTAGCTGGCCTCGGCCCACTGCAGGGCGCTGGCCGCGAGCGTCGCCTCCTCAGGATAGTAGTACAGGTCGACGTGGGGACCCCGGAGGGTCCGCCAGTCGAATTCCCGGTACTGGATCTTGTTCTCGCCGAACTCGAAGAACTGCGCCCGGGCCTCGCGGGCGAGCGTCAGGAGGGCGACCAGCAGCGCGGCGACGCGCAGCGCGCTGATCAGCGCCGGACGGTGCGGATGAGATCGCCCTGGGTGATGCGCGACAGGACCTGGAAGCCGCCCACGACCTTCCCGAAGACGGTATAGGCGCCGTCGAGGTGCGGCTGTGGACTCAGATTGATGAACCATTGGCTGCTCCCCGTATCGGGGCCTGAAAGCGCCATGCCGATCAGCGGCTGGACGTAACGCTGACGGTTGATCTCATCGCGGACAGGCATGCCGGACGAGCCCCAGCCGTCTCCCCGCGGGTCGCCGTCCTGGACCACGAAATCAGGCACCACTCTGTGCCAGCGGTTCCCGTCAAAAAAGTGGCGGTCCACCAGCGACAGGAAGTTGGCCACCGTCAGCGGAGCCTCGGGCCCAATCAGCTCGAGCTCGATATTGCCGCGTTGCTCAGTTTCAATGGTGACGTGCGGCCGCCGGACCGAGTCGGGCGCAACGACATAACGCCGCAGGATTTCCCGATAATCCTGGAGGGTGCGTCCCGGGTCCAGTGGATAAGCGGGACCCCACCGGGCCGCCGCCAAGGGCCAGGCTGACTCGGCCCATGCTCGAATGACGTAATCGTCGGGCCGACGTGCACGGCTCAGGAACAGCCGCTGCACCTCGGCCGCGGCGGCAGGGCTGGCCTGGGCTATCTGCCGGAGGCCATCGAGCGCTGCGAGCGCGGCGTCGGGAAAGGAATCGCGGGATGCACGGGCATAGGCGTCGGCCAGTGCGCTCACGTCGGACTGCTCGTGGATCCGGGCCAGGATCCCGGCAGCCACCGCGCGCATGACGGCGTCAGGCGAGCGGAGCCGGGCGCGTGCCTCGGCCAGCAAGTCGTCACCGGGCACATCCTGGCTGGACGACCATGCGGAGAGCGCCGCTGCGGCCACCCTGGGATCTCGATCATCCAGCAGCGCGGGCCGGCCGCTGAACACAGCACCGGCCTCTGCCGCCGCCATTCTTCCCGCCCAGTCAGGGCGTCGACTCCAGGCTGCGAGCCAGGGACGAGCGGCCGCGGTATCCACCCTCGCCAGCGCGATCAGCGCCGCACGTCCCATCGCAAAGACCGGCTTGTCGTCCAGCAGCGCGTTCAGCTCGCGTGCCGCAACGGGACCACCCATATCCCCGAGCGCCTGTATGGCGGCGACCCTCACATTGGGCATAGGGTCCTTGAGCCGATCGGCGATGCGGCTGGCGAGACTGGTATCACCCAACGCGGCCACAGCGCGCAGCGCGGCAATCCGGACGCCGTCGTTATCGTCGGTCAGCAGGGGCGTGAGGAGCCGCGTGATGGTGGTCCGGCCCATTCCGGCGCTGTCAACGTAGGCAGGCGTGAAGGCGCGCACGGCGGCCGCTCGGGTGTAGGCCAGCGGATCGCGCACCGCTTCCGCGAGGCGCCGCGCGGCCGATACCGGCCGCAAGCGACTCAGCGAGTAGACCACCCGCCAGCGCATGTCGGTGCTCGTGTCGGACACCAGCGGAAGCAGCGAGGCCACGGGCGCGTCCGGGCCCAGCCGCCATGACTCGAGTGCGATCTGGCGGCGGAGCAGCTCGAGCGCCGAGAGATCGAGCGCGGCACGCCCGTCGAGAATGGCACGGAAGATCTCGCCTACTTGCGGCCCGCCGATCTTGGCCAGCGTGGTCATGGCCTCGACCGCGCTGGTGATGTCGAGCACCGGCTCAGCGCGCAGCCGCTCGAGAATGGGACCGACGGCGGCCGTGTCACGGAGCAGTCCCAGTCCGAAGACCGCTGCCACGCGAACCGTGGTATCGGGATCGGACAACGCCCGGATCAACAGGTCGAGTCCGCGTCTGTCGCCTATCCGCCCGATGGCGATCGCCGCGGTGCTGCGGACGAACGAGTCCGGATGGCTCATTGCCGCGGTGAGTGTTGTCGCATCGAAGCGGCGGCTGTCCTCCGCCTGGAGGACGGGTGCCAGCACTTCGATCAGCTCGCTCTGCTGGGCCACAGCCACCCGGGGAGCAATACCCGACAGGAGCAGCAGCCCGAGAGCAGCACCGCCAATTCGGCCATGGATAAAAGGCATCAATGCTCCGTCGTCACAATCCGAGGCGGACAGGGTCTGGGATCACATTAAGCAGCCCGGCAACCTGCGAGGGCAACCGGGCAGGTTCCATGCCGGCATTCAGCACCATCATGGCGGTCCGTGCGGTGGCGAGCAGTGTCCCGGACTCGGCCAGCTCGATGGCATAGCCGAAAGTAACCCGCCGAGAAGCGACCTCGCGTACCCAGGTCCGGATCCGTACCAGGTCATCATACCGCGCGGACCGGGAAAACCGGATGGCGAGTTCGCCGACGGCGAGCCGGAACCCACTCGCTTCAAGGTCACGGTAGCTCATTCCCGCCTGGCGCAGATGCTCAGTGCGGGCCACATCGAGCCAGACGACATAGCGGGCGTGGTAGACCACACCCATCTGGTCGGTCTCCGAGTAGTTGACCCGTACGGTCACGCTTGACTCGCCGTCCTGCTTCATCTCAGTCACCTTATACTCCGTGGATACTGGCGGCGTCCGGGACCCCGCGTTGCGGGCCGGCCTCGGCGCCCGGTATCTTGCGCCGTGCCTGCCCAACGACTGCTGGTCATCGCGGATGCGCACATTGGCAGCGCCCCCAAGGCGAACGAGGTGGCGCTGCTTCGCTTTCTGCGCGACGCGCCACAGCTGGGCGATGCGCTGCTGGTGGCCGGTGACCTGTTCGAATTCTGGTTCGGCTGGCGCCGCGCCCTGCCTCGGCGCGGCTTTGCCGTGGCCGCGGCACTGGTGGAGACGGCGGCACGCATGCCGGTGCGCATGCTGGGCGGCAACCATGATCGCTGGGGCCGGGCACCCTGGGCGGACACCGACATCACCTGGTCACGCGGTCAGCTGGAACTCCAGGTCGGCGAGCGCCGCATTCATGCCCTGCACGGCGACGGTGAGGCGGAGCGACCCGGCCGGGTGTCGTGGTCGCACCGCCTGATCGCCCATCCCTTCACCTCCGCTGCATTCGGCCTCTTGCATCCCGACTTCGGGATCTGGCTGGTGGATCGGCTGTCGCCCTGGCTCGGCGAGCTCCCCTCGTCGCCCGACCGGAAGGCCGCGAGCGCCGCGCGCCAACTGGCGTACGCCCGGCAGCGCATGGCCAGCGATCCAGCGCCGTGGATGCTCATTATGGGACACACGCACGTGGCTGCGCTGGAAGAGCTCGCGCCCGGACGATTTTATCTCAATCCCGGGCCGTGGATCGAGGAGCAGCGGTACGCGGTGGTGACCCCGGAGGGTGCGAGGTTGTGTCAGTATTAGGCTATTGGCTTCTGGCTGTTGGCTGCTGGTCGCCGAATGCTCGGGATCACGCGCCAATTGCCGACAGCCAACAGCCAGCGACCAATCACCCCACCGGCACCACCTCTGCCCGATCCAGCCGAGCCCCGATGAAGCGGGCGCCGACGGTGCGGAAGCGTGCCTCGTCGTCGCTCACCACGAAGCGGTGAGTGGCCCTGGCATCGGCCGGCGCCTCCAAACCCTCGCGATGCAGAATCTCTCCGAGCGCCCGCGCCGTTTCCTCCGCCGAATCGATGAGCCGCACCTCGTCCCCCAGCACGCGCTGCAACAGCGGCTTGATCAGCGGATAGTGGGTGCAACCCAGCACCAGCGCGTCCATGCCCGTCTGCGTCAGCGGCGTCAGGTATTCCCTGGCCACTAGCTCGAGCGAGGGATGGTCGAACCACCCTTCCTCGACAAAGGGCACGAACAGCGGACAGGCAGCCTGGCTCACCCTGGCATCCGGATTCCGTGCCCGGATGGCGCGGGGATACGCCTCGCTCGCGATGGTGCCCGCTGTCCCGATCACTCCGATCGCCGACCGGCTCGCCGCCACAGCGGCACGGGATCCCGGCTCGATCACCCCGACCACCGGGACCGGCGAAATGGACTGCAGGTCGGCCAGGGCGTGGGCGGTGCTGGTGTTGCAGGCGATCACGACTGCCTTGACCCGTTGCTCCAGCAGCCACGCGTGAATCTCCCGGCTGTAGCGCCGCACCGTCTCGGGCGACTTCGGGCCGTAGGGCACCCGGGCGGTGTCGCCGTAGTAGATCGTGGATTCGGAGGGGAGATGGTGAAAGATGGCCCGCGCGACCGTCAGTCCCCCGATGCCCGAGTCGAAGATCCCGATGGGAGCAGGATTCATGGAATGTGCAGCGGGATCCGTGCGGATGCGCCGATGCCCCCCGGCGCCACTTGCAGGTCGAGGTCGCCCGGGAAGTCCCAGAGCTTGGCCGAGACGTATGCTTCGAGGGCGCTCAGGACATGGTTGATCCCCATGTACACCAGCCAATCCTCCCGCTTCCTGGTGTACTGGTCGATGAGCTCGGTATCACCGGCGTCGCGTGCGCGGTTGAGGTCCTTCTGGCTCCTGATCACCATGGTGAGCGTGCCTGCTTCGCCGGCAATGAACACGAGCGCCGTCAGTTCGCGGCCCATCGAGAGCTGGCCCCACCCCGGCACGACCAGCGACTTGAGCATGTTGCCCGTGGCACTCGGCTGGTGGGCTGCAAGCTCCGGCGCCGGCGCCTGGGTTGTGTCCGGAGCCGGAGCAGCAACCGTCGTGTCCTGCGCGCGCGCCGGCATTGCTGCCAGCACCAGTGTGGCCAGCGCCAGCGAGACGACCTGCGCAACGCGCGTCACCTGCCGCGGCAACATCGTTCAGCCCGTGACCGCCGCGATGACGTCGATCTCCACCCGGGCGCCCTTGGGCAGCGCCGCGGCGGCCACTGTGCTGCGGGCCGGGCGATGCTCCCCGAAGTGCCGGGCATAGACCGCGTTCATGGCCTGGAAGTCACCCATGTCGGCGAGGTATACGGTGGTCTTCAGCACCGACGACAGGTCGGTGCCAGCCGCAGCCAGCACCGCCTTGAGGTTGGCAAAGACCTGTTCAGTCTGTGCGGCAGTGTCACCCGCCACGAGCTCCATGCTCCCGGGATCGAGGGCGATCTGCCCGGCGGAATACAGCAGCCCGCCGTGAACCACGGCCTGGCTGTACGGCCCGATCGCCCTGGGAGCGTGGTCAGTCGAAACAAAATCCATGATCAGGAAAGCCCTTCAATAGTGCCGTCGGCGGAGACCCGCATCTGCTCCGCGGCGGGCGTTCGGGGGAGACCAGGCATGGTCATGATGTCGCCGGCCAGCGCTACGACGAAGCCGGCGCCGGCGGACGGATACAGATCCCGAATGGTAATCTGGAAGCCGCTTGGGCGGCCCAGCCGGGTGGGATCGTCACTGAAGGAGTACTGGGTCTTGGCCATGCAGACCGGCGTGGCACCCAGTCCCATTGCCTCGCACTGCGCAATGGCGCGCTCCGCGGCCGGCTGGTAGATGACGCCGTCAGCGCCGTAAATCTCCCTCGCGATGGTCTCGATCTTGGTCTTGATCGGGAGCGACGCCTCGTAGAGCGGACGAAAGTTGCTGCCACCTTCCTCCAGCAGCGCCAGTACTTCATGCGCGACCGCTTCCCCGCCCTGGCCGCCCTTTTCCCAGACATCACTCAGCGCCGCACGCACGCCCCAGCCGCGCGCGGCGTCGAGCACGGTGTCCAGCTCTTCCTGGGTGTCAGTGATGAACCGGTTGAGCGCCACCACCACCGGCACGCCGAACTTGCGGACGTTGGCGACATGCGCCTCGAGGTTGGCCATCCCGCGCTTGAGCGCTGCCACGTCGGGCGCACCGAGCGCGTCCTTCTTCACTCCGCCATTCATCTTGAGCGAGCGCACGGTGGCGACCACCACCGCGGCTTCGGGATTCAGCCCGCCGAAGCGGCACTTGATATCGAAGAACTTCTCTGCCCCGAGGTCGGCGCCGAATCCGGCCTCGGTCAGCACGATGTCGGCGAGCGAGAGGCCGAGCTTGGTGGCCATGATGCTGTTACAGCCGTGGGCGATATTGCCGAAGGGCCCGCCATGTACCAGCGCAGGACCGCCTTCCAGCGTCTGCACCAGGTTGGGCAGCAGGGCATCCTTGAGCAGCAGCGTCATGGCCCCCTGGGCCTTGAGGTCGCTCGCCCGCACCGGTGTCTTGTCGCGCCGAAGCCCCACGATAATGCGCCCGAGGCGCGCTTCGAGGTCCTCGACATCCGTCGCCAGGCAGAGAATGGCCATCACCTCGCTGCCGGGCACGATGACGAACCGGTCTTCCCGGGTGGGACCGCCGTTCAGCCCGCCCAGTCCCACCACGATTGAGCGCAGCGCCCGGTCGTTCATGTCCATGGTGCGGGGCCATGTGATGCGCCGGGAGTCGATCCCGAGGGCGTTGCCCTGGTGGATGTGATTGTCGAGCAGGGCCGAGAGAAGGTTGTGCGCCGACGTGATGGCGTGGAAATCCCCGGTGAAATGGAGATTGATCTCGTCCATCGGCACGACCTGGGCGTACCCGCCGCCCGCGGCGCCGCCCTTGACCCCGAACACCGGCCCGAGCGACGGCTCGCGGATGCAGACCATGACCTTCTGCCTGAGCCGGCGCAGCGCCTGGGCCAGCCCCACCGTGACCGTGCTCTTCCCTTCGCCGGCGGGCGTCGGGTTGGTGCCGGTCACCAGCACCAGCCGGCCGGACGGCTTCCGGGCCTGGATGGCTTCCATGGTGACCTTGGCCTTGTAGCGACCGATGGGAAGGAATTCGTCGGGTCCGAGGCCCGCTTCGGCCGCGACATCGGCGATCG
>CBINCZ010000045.1:0-10507 GCA_966249295.1 uncultured Gemmatimonadales bacterium | reverse complement strand
CGTCGGGCAGGACGAAGTTGGTCTGCAGCCGGCCCGGCAGGATGTTGAGCATGAAGTTGGGGAAGATGCAGTAGTAGAACGCCTCGCCACCGCCGTCACGGCTGTAAAGATTGTCGCCCGTGAGAGGGCTGTGCTGCAGTGAGTACCAGCGATACGTCGTGGTGATGTACTGGCGATAGTCATAGAGCTTGGCCAGTTCGGGATGGACATACGGGACGTGGTAACCTTCCAGGTAGTTGTCCACGTACACTTTCCAGTTGCAGTGCACCGTGTAGTCCACCCGGCGCACAAACGTGAGCCGGTCGAGCCGCATCGGCGCAATCCGCTCGGCGATTCCCGCCATGAACTCCGCCAGTGGCGGCGCCGCGGGATCGAGGTTCACGAACACCAGCCCCTGCCACTCCTGCACCTGCACCGGCCTCAGGCCGAAATCCTTCTTGTCAAACAGTTCCGTGCGATCCATGGCGGGAACGCCCCGCAGCGAGCCATCCAGCAGGTAGGTCCAGCCATGGTACTTGCACTGGAGTGCGTTGGCGCACCCTTCGGGTTCCAGCGCCAGCGGACCGCCCCGATGGCGGCATACGTTATAGAAGGCCCGCAGCACGCCGTCCTTGTCCCGAACGATGATCACCGGCTCGCCGGCAATGTTTTCCGTCACGTACTGACCGGGCTCCGCCACCTGGGCGGCATGCGCCATTCCCTGCCAGGTGCGCGCAAAGATCCACTCGCGATCGGCGTCGAGAAAACGAGGGTCCACGTACCAGGCACTGGGAATGGTCCTGGCTCGTGCGAGTGACGAGGGGGCGAGGTCGGCCGGCTCGATGGCGGGCGGATGGAATACCCTCATGGACCGATGCCCTCCGGTACCTGCTCAAGCGTGCGCGCGGTGCGCAGCACTCCGCTCACCAGCCGCTCCAGGTGCGCTCGGGTGGTGCGCGGGTTCATGATGGTCACCCGCAGCACCCGCATGCCATCAAGCATGGTGGTGGTGATCCAGCCCTCGCCGGAGGCGTTGTATTGATCGCGGAGTTGGCGGTTGAAGTGGTCAAGACCGCTGAGCGCCAAGCGCTGAGCGCTGAGCGTGCCCAGCCACCGGAAACACAGGATGTTGCTCTCCGGCTCATGCAGTACCTCGAACTCGTCAGCGTCGCGCAGCAGATCGGCCAGGTCCTTCGTCAAGTCGCACAGGTGATCATACAGCGCGCCGATTCCGTCGGCCCCGTACCGCTTCAGCGCGATCCAGAGCTTCAGGGCATCAAATCGTCGGGAGCAGGCGAAGCTGCGTGGCCCCTGGTCCCAGGCGCGGTCGCCGCCCCGATCGTGAAAGAGATACGGCGCCTGCTGGGCAAACGCCTGGGCCAGCCGAGGCTCCTCGCGCACCAGCAGCATGCCGCAGGAGAGCGGCATGAGCAGCATCTTGTGCGGATCCCAGGCGATGCTGCTGGCGTGCCGGATCCCGGCCACCATCGCTCGCCGCTTTGTCGACAGGAGCGCGGACGCGCCGTGGGCGCCGTCCACGTGCAGCCAGATGCCGCGGCCCGTGCAGAGCTGGCCAATCCGCTCGAGGTCATCAAAGCTGCCGGTAGCGGTCGAGCCCGCCGTCGCCACCACCGCCATGACATCGCGGCCCTCGCTCCGCAGGCGATCCAGCGTCCGTTCCAGCTCGTTCACATCCATGCGAAAGTCGCGCGACGGCACCGGCACCACCTGCTCCATGCCAATGCCCAGCTCGCCCCCGGCACGGGTCACGGCGTAGTGCGCGTGCTCGCCACACACGATGACCGGCGGGTTGGCCCCCACACCGCGCTGCCACGCATCCGGACGACAGGCGGCCCGGGCAGCCAGCAGGCCGGTGAAGGTGGCCTCGGTCCCGCCCGACGTGAACGTGCCGCCGGCACCTGCTGGGAGTCCTGCCAGCTCGCACATCCAGCGGATGATCCTGGTCTCTACTGCCGTCCCTGAAGGCGACATTTCCTGCACCGCGAGCGAGTTGTTGAGCACCGAGATGAGCTGCTCGCTCCAGATGGCCGCCGGCAGCGGGGCGCTCACCTGATGGCCCAGGTACATCGGATGCGAGAGCCGGATCGAGCGCCGCATCACCAGTTCGTCCGCGTCGCGCAGGATATCCTTCAGCGATGCACCACCCGTTGGAAGCGTGGAGTCGAGCGCGTCGTACAGGTCAGCCGCGCCGTGTGGCGTAGTCACGGGGCATGCGTCACCGGCAGACTCGCGAAGGAACCCGGCGGCAAGATCGGCAAAGTGACGCGCGGCCTCGGGCGTGGCGTCATCGGAAATGCGCTGGAGAGTATCGTCGAGCACGGGCGCTCCGGAGACAGGCATGGGGAGAGATGCCAGTGCAAGATACATTTGTCAGGTCACCTGACTGGAGACTGACCATGCGCCTGCCATTGATCCTGCTGGCTCTCGCCGCCGGCGCAACTGCCTGCCGTGAGAAACCGGCGCCGGACCATGGCGGCGCGGCGGCCGCATCGCCGGCGCTCACCGGTCCGGTGAGCGTCCAGCGCGTCAACACCGGCCCACGCGGCATGACCGGCCAGCTGCGCTGGGCCTATTCCCCAGACAGCAGCGCGCTGCTCGCGGTCGAGGACTGGGCCTCCATCGAGGCCGAAGCCTTCTTCGACGGCTTCCGGGTGGCCTCCGAGCGCTTCGGCCGAGTCGTGGGACGCGACAGTGTGTGGGATGTGGCGCCGTCGCCCGACTGGACCAGGGTGGCATATGGCGCAGGGCTCATCCTGCACGCGGGCGAGTCGGAGCACCTTCCGCCCGCGAAGCTGGAGGAGGCAGCTCGGCGGCTCGGCGTCTCGGTGGAAGAGGCGCGGGCCTCCCAGTTCAGCGCCAGCGGTATGGGCCCGGCCGCCGGCTGGGCCAGGCTCGGCATCATGGACCTCGCGAGCGGAAACGCGCACTCCCTCCCGTCGCTTACCGGGTGGCGGGTGCGCTGGAACCAGAATGGGACCCGGGTCTTCGGAGGGCTGGGTCCCCGGGTGGTCCAGGATGATGCGCCGTCTACGGTCTGGGTCTCCATGACGCCATCGGGCGATTCCGCCGTCCAGTGGACCGGCGAGGCGCCACTCGATACCGCGACGACTGTGTGGATCGCGGGCCCGACCCTCGACGTGTCGGTTACGCCGGACACCGCGGAGGTCACACTCGTGCGAGCCGGGCACACCGTGACGAGCTCGGGTGACACGGTGCGCGTGGACGATCGCGTGCTGGGCCCTGGCATCGTTCAGGCCGCCACCCGGCACGGCTGCTTTGTGCTGGCGCTTTTGCGCGATTCGACCGCACGGGAGTTCGACCCCCGGTGGCGCGCCGCGATCTATGACGCGGGCTGCGCCAGGCCGACTGCCCCATGACAGAAGGCGAACGTATAGCGGTCGAGATCATCGATGATCCCGAGGCGCTGGCCCGCGCCGTGGCGGCGCGGATCGCCGAGCTGATCGTCAACCACGACCGGCAGGGACAGCGCACTGTCCTGGGGCTCGCCACCGGCTCGACGCCGGTCGGGGTCTACCGGGAACTCATCCGGATGCACCGCGAGGAAGGCCTCTCATTCCGCCAGGTCGTCACGTTCAACCTGGACGAGTACTACCCGATGGCGCCGGACAGCATCCACTCGTACCACCGCTTCATGTGGGAGAACTTCTTTTCCCAGGTGGACATCGAGCCGGAGCAGGTCCACATCCCTCGCGGCGACGTGCCGCGCGACCAGGTCGCCGCGGAGTGCGCCGCGTATGAAGCAGCGATCCGCGACGCCGGCGGCATCGACTTCCAGATTCTTGGCGTCGGCAAGACCGGGCACATCGGCTTCAACGAACCGGGATCGGCTCTCGACAGCCGCACCCGCCTCATCACGCTCGACCGCATCACCCGCAAGGACGCCGCGGCCGATTTCTTCGGCGAGGACAACGTCCCGCACGAGGCCATCACCATGGGCGTGGCCACCATCCTGGAGGCGCGCGAGATCGCCATCCTTGCCACCGGTGAGCACAAGGCGTCCATCGTGCGCCGCACGGTGGAGGAGCCGATGGACCCGCAGGTGGCGGCCACCTACCTGCAGCAGCATCCTGCCACCACGTTTTACGTGGACCTCGCCGCGGCCGCCGAGCTGACCCGCAGTGCCACGCCGTGGCTGCTGCACGAGGTGGAGTGGACCACCGACATGACGGTGCGCGCCGTCGTATGGCTGGCCCAGCAGGTGGGCAAGGCCATCCTCAAGCTCACGCCGGCGGACTACACCGAGCACCACCTCGCCTCGCTGGTCGCGGCCCATGGCGATGCGGGCACCGTGAACGGCCTTGCCTTCAACGCCCTCGGCGCCCGCATCCGGGGCCGGTCCAAGCTGCCGAGGGGCAAGAAGATCGTCTGCTTCTCGCCGCATCCCGATGACGACGTGATCTCGATGGGCGGGATGCTGCGCAAGCTGGTGCTGAATGGCAACGAGATCGTGGTCGCCTACCAGACCAGCGGCAACATTGCCGTCTTCGATCACGATGTGCGACGCTACGTGGACTTCCTCGAGCGGTTGGCGCACGCCGGCATGATAGAGCAGGATGACGTACTGTCGCTGGCGGCGCGCGTGCGGCAGTTTCTCGCCACAAAGGCCCCCGGTGACGTGGACCTGCCGGAAATCCAGAACATCAAGCGCATGATCCGTGAATCGGAAGCGGTGAGCGGAATCGAGACGCTCGGCCTCGAGCGCCGCAACGCTCGGTTCCTCAACCTGCCGTTCTACCAGACCGGCAAGGTGCGAAAGGATCCCGTTGGGCCGGCCGATGTCGCCATCGTGCGCCAGCTGCTGCAGGAGGAACAGCCGGACCTGATCTTTGCGGCAGGTGACCTGAGCGATCCGCACGGAACCCATCGCATGTGCCTGGAGGCGGTGACCCTCGCGCTCAATGAACTCCATCCGCACGACAGCAGCACCCGGCCGCCGGTCTGGCTCTATCGCGGCGCGTGGCAGGAATGGTCAGTGACGGACGCGACCTGGCTCGTGACGATGTCGCAGGAAGAACTGCGCCTCAAGATTCAGGCAATCTTCAAGCACCAGTCGCAGAAGGACTCAGCGCCCTTCCCCGGCGGCTACGACGAGCGCGAGTTCTGGCAACGGGTGGAAGCACGCAACAAGGAGACGGCGGCCCTGCTGGACCGGCTGGGCCTGGCGGAGTACTTCGCGGTGGAGGCGTATGTAGTCAGGTAGGGCGGGATGGGCAGGATGGGCAAGTCGGTCGCTGGCTGCTGGCTCTTGGCTGCCGGTCCTGTCCGCCCAGTCCGTCGTGTCCGACCAGTCCGCCCACCTGCCCATCCCGCCCATCTCGCCCATCCTGCCCATCTAGTAGAATCTTCCCCCCTCCTCCGCCATCCTCACCAGCGCCTCTGCCGGATGGAATCGGGGGCCATGGCTGGCTTCCAATGAACGGAGCATCTGCACCACCCGGCTGGCGCCGAGGTCGTCGATCATGCGGAGCGGGCCGCCGCGGAAAGCCGGGAAGCCAATGCCGAAGACCGCGCCGATGTCACCGTCACGCGGCGAGCGCACCACGCCTTCCGCCGCCGCCATCGCCGCCTCGTTGAGCATGGCATAGACCAGCCGCTGCTGCACCATCGTGGGGGCCATTTCGTCCCGGCGCATCACGCCGAGCAGGCGGTAGACGCTCTCGTCCACACCGGTCTTCTTCCCGTCGGCGTAGCGATAGAACCCCTTCCCGTTCTTCCGACCCAGCCGCCCTGCTTCCACCATGGTGCCGAGGATACTCGCCGGCTCGAGACGCACCCCGAACTTCTCGTGCATCACCTTTCCTGCCTTGAGTCCCACGTCGAGCCCGACCTCGTCCAGCAACGTCACCGGGCCCACCGGGAAGCCGAACTTCGTCATGGTGCTGTCCACCAGGTCGATTGGCGCGCCTTCCTCCAGCAGCAGCCCCGCTTCATTGAGGTAGGGCAGCAGGATCCGGTTGACCCAGAACCCCGGGTGGTCGGCCACGACGATGACGGTCTTGCCCATCTTCCGGCCGAACCGGACCGCGCGGACGATGCATTCCGGCGCAGTACCCGCATGCGGAATCACCTCCAGCAGCGGCATCTTCTCCACCGGGGAAAAGAAGTGCATGCCGAGGATGTTCTGCGGCCGCTGCGCGCCGGCGGCGATGTCGGCAATGGGGATGGTGGAGGTGTTGCTCGCTATGATGGTGTCGGGAGTGACCACGGTTTCCACGTCGGCCACGACTTCGCGCTTCAGTTGCAGGTCCTCAAAGACCGCCTCGATGACCAGGTCGGCCCGGCGGAACCCGCTGTAGTCGGCGGCACCGGACACCAGGCTTGCGAGCCGGGCATGCTCCGGCTTGGTGATGCGGCGGCGCTTGAGCCGCGCATCGAGAATGCGGAGCGCACCGCGGATGCCTCGTCCCACCCGCACGAGGTCGGCGTCCTTGAGGCGCGCCTCCACCCGCGCCTTGACCACCGCGGTCCCCGCAATGGCGGAGCCCATGAACCCAGCCCCGACCACGGCGATGCGCCTGACCGGTGCCACGTCGCCCACCGTGCCCGGCGGCACGCCATCATCCTTCTTGAGGGCCGTCGTGGCAAAGAAGATTTCCACCAAGCGGTGTGACACGTCGCTGATGGCCAGCTTCCCGAATTCCTCGCGCTCGGCCCGCAGTCCCCGTCGCATGCCACGCTCGAGGCCAGTACGGACGACGTCGAGGGCCGCGATTGGTGCCGGGTAATTGCCCCCGGTTTTCCGCAGCAGGAGATGTTGCGCCTTGTTGTAGACCAGCCGCCGGCCGATCGGATTGCGGTCGAGCAGGACCGCCGACAGGCCACCCCGCCGGGAACGACGCGCCGGCCCCAGCATGATCAACCGCTCAGCTGCGCGCAGGGCCGCATCGAGGAGGATGCTCTGCGGCACGAGCTCGTCCACCATGCCAAGTCGGAAGGCGCGCGCCGCCGGTTCACTCTTGCCGGCCAGGATGATGTCGAGCGCGGCGCGGGCACCGATGAGGCGGGGCAGGCGCTGGGTGCCACCCGCGCCCGGAATGATTCCCAGCTGGATTTCGGGCAGACCGATCTGGGTCTTCGGATGGTCGGTGGCAATGCGCCACTGGCAGGCCAGCGCGAGCTCGAAGCCGCCGCCGAGGCAGGCGCCGTGAATGGCGGCGACAATGGGCTTGGGCGAGAGGGCCACGCGATCCATCACCGCCTGGGCCTCCTCGCTCAGCGTTTCGGCTTCTTCGGCGGAGTCGAGCGCCCGGAATTCGTCGATATTGGCACCGGCGATGAAATTGTCGGGCTTGCTCGAGATCAGCACCATCGCGCGCACGCCGTTGTCGCGCTGCAGCTGCTGCAACAGCGCGGTGAACTCCGAACTCACGGCACTGCCCAGCGTATTGACCGGCGAGTCGGGGAGGTCGAAGGTGACCACGGCGGTGCCGTTCTCGATGCGGAAGCTGAAGGCGCTCATGTCAGGCACGCTCCAGCACCATGGCGTACCCCATGCCGCCCTGGGCACAGATCGACAGCATTCCGAACTGGGCGTCGCGCCGCTGCATTTCATGCGCGAGCGACGTGATGATGCGGCACCCCGTGGCGGCAAAGGGATGCCCCACGGCGATCGATCCCCCCATGAGGTTGGTACGGTCCCAGTCCACCGCGCCCACGGGGCCCGGCAATCCCAGCCGTGCCGCCCACTCTTCCGACGCCCATGCCTGTTCGTTGGAGAGCACCTGGGCCGCAAACGCCTCATGGATTTCCAGCACGTCGATGTCGCTCCAGGAGAGACCGGCTCGCGCGAGTGCATGCGGCACCGCGAGCGCCGGCCCCATGAGCAATTGCCAGCCGGGGTCCACCGCGGCCACGGCATAGCTGCGGACGAAGGCCAGGGGAACGTAGCCGAGCGCACGGGCCCGATCCTCAGCCATGAGGAGCACGCAGGCGGCGCCGTCGGTGAGCGGCGACGAGTTGCCGGCCGTCACCGACCCGTAGCGACGATCGAAGACCGGCTTGAGCGCCGCCAGTTTTTCCAGCGACGTGTCGGTGCGGATGCCGTTGTCGGTGGTGACCGGCTCGTCCATGCCGCGGCCGCCGAACCAGGGCGTGATCTCCGCTGTCATCCGGCCGTCGGCGGTGGCGGCGGCCGCACGCTGGTGGCTCATGAGGGCCACGCGGTCCTGCGCCTCCCTGCTGATATGATTCTCCTTGGCCATTTTCTCCGCGCTCTGCCCCATGGTCTCGCCGGTGGAGGGTTCGGCGATGGCGGGTGACACTGGCACGAGGTCGCGCGGGCGGATCCGGCTGAGCACCTTGAGCCGGGCGCCGAGGGAGCGGGCCTTGCTCGCCTCGACCAGCAGGGCGCTCATGCGCCGGGAATGGAGGATGGGCACGTTGCTCAGCGACTCCACCCCGCCGGCCAGGATGATGTCAGCGTGGCCCACGGCGATCTGGTCGGCGGCATTCTGCACCGCCTGGGCGCCGGAGGCGCAGGCACGGTTGAGGGTGTAGGCGGGAACGGACGGCGGGAACTGCGGCAGGAGACTCACCTCCCGCGCCACATTGGGTGTCAGGGGCGATGGCACCACCTGGCCCCAGATCACCTCGTCCACGAGGTGACCCTCGAGTTCAGTGCGGTAGAGCAGCTCGCGCGCGACATGCCGGGACAGGGCCACGGCGTCGGCATCCTTCAGCACCGTGTTCGCCCGGGCGAACGGTGTGCGAAGGCCGGCGATGATGGCGACTCGGCGGGATCCGTGCATGCGCGGCGATCCTGACTGCAAGGTGATTGACACCGGAGCAAGATACGTGAGACTCAGCGACCTCGACGATTCAGCCCTCGACCTCCTGGTGATCGGAGGCGGCATCACCGGCGCCGGCATCGCGCGCGATGCCGCGATGCGCGGCATCAGCACCGTGCTGGTGGAGCAGCTGGACCTCGCGGCCGGCACCAGCTCGCGATCGAGCCGGCTGGTGCACGGCGGGCTCCGCTACCTGGAGCAGGGGAACATCTCGCTGGTGCGCGAGGCGCTCCGTGAACGCACCATTCTTCTGCGCATCGCACCACACCTGGTGCGGTCCATTCCCTTCGTCTTTCCCCTGCATGAAGGCGACCGGGTGCCCCGCTGGAAGCTGGGCGCGGGACTGGCGGCCTACGAACTGCTGGCCGGCTTCCGGAATGTGCGCCGGCCCAGGATACTGGGCAAGCGCGGCGTGCTGCAGCGCGAACCGCTCCTGCGCGAACGCGGCCTCACCGGCGGCGCCCTCTATGGCGATGCCCAGTGCGATGACGCACGGCTGGTCATCGCCACGGCCCGCTCGGCCGTCGATCACGGCGCAACGGTGCTCACGCACACCCGCGTCACCGGCTTGATCGAGGAAGGCGGTCGCGTGACCGGGGCGTCGCTGGAAGACCGGCTCACGGGTGCACACCGTGACGTGCGTGCCACCATCGTGTTCAACGCCACGGGCCCGTGGACCGACGAGCTCCGGCGGATGGAAGACCCGTCGGCTCCGCCAATGCTGCGGCTCACGCGAGGCAGCCACGTCGTGGTGCCGCGGGAGCGGGTGGGGCATCGGCATGCCATCACGTTTCTCAGCCCGATCGACGGCCGGGTCATGTTCATCCTCCCGTGGAACGACCTCACCTACATCGGCACCACCGACACCGACTACTCGGCCGATCCATCGGCCGTCGCGGCGACGCGCGATGACGTGGTCTACCTCCTGCGATCCGCCAACGCACTCTTCCCTGCCGCCCGGCTCACTGAAGACGACGTGCGCTCCACCTGGGCCGGCCTCCGGCCGCTGCTGCGTGAGGATGGCGGCCATGCGCCCTCCGCCGTGTCACGAGAGCACGCGCTGGTCGAGGGAGCCAGCGGGATGCTCACGATCGCGGGAGGCAAGCTCACCACCTATCGCGCCATGGCCGCGGAGGCGGTGGACCAGGTCGCCGAGCGGCTCAGGCGCAAGTTCCCGCGCGCGCTCACCGACGTCATTCCGCTGCCCGGCGGCAACGCCGCGGACCTCGAGCCGTTCCGGGCCCGGGGCGCGCCGCTCGGACTCCCGGCTGCCGTGAGCGATCGGCTGGTGGATCGTTATGGGACTGAATGCGCAGGGATCCACAACCTCGGCATGAAGAACCGGACGCTGTTCGACCGGCTGCACCCGACCCATCCCGCCATCGAGGCGGAGGTCCTGCACGCGGTCCGGCGAGAGATGGCGCTCACGGTGGAAGATGTGATGGTCAGGCGCCTGCAGCTCTATCATGAGACGCGGGACCATGGCCTGCGGGCCGCCGAACGGGTGGCACAGCTGATGGCCGGCGAACTGGGCTGGAGCGCCGAACGCATCCGGGAGGAAGTCGCGGGGTATCGAAAGTTTGTGGCGAGGGGGGAGCAGTGGCGGTAAGTGACGGCTGGACGGCTGGACGGCTGGACGGCTGGACGGCTGGAACTAGAGGGGTAAGAACTAGCCGTCCAACCGTCTAGCAGTCTAGCCG
>CBINCZ010000044.1:0-10559 GCA_966249295.1 uncultured Gemmatimonadales bacterium | reverse complement strand
GCCGCCATCATGCCGGCGAGCCAGGCCACTTCCTTGGAATGATCGAGAATGTTCTGGCCGTACGAGGTGCGGTAGCGCATCCGACCCACCAGCTTGATCAGCTCGGGATGGAGGCCGTTGATGCCGGTCTCGAACGCCGCCTGCTCGCCCAGCTCCACCAGCTGGCCCTCGAGCTCCTTGCGGCACTTCTCCACCAGCTCCTCGATCCGTCCGGGATGGATGCGGCCATCCTGGATGAGCTGCTCGAGCGCCCGGCGCGCCACTTCACGCCGCACCGGGTCGAAGCAGGAGATGACCACCGTGTCCGGCGTGTCGTCGATGATCACGTCCACACCGGTGGCGGTCTCGAAGGCGCGGATGTTCCGGCCCTCGCGGCCGATGATCCGTCCCTTCATTTCATCGCTGGGGAGCGTCACCGTGCTGACGGTCGTTTCCGAGGTGTGCTCCGCCGCCAGGCGCTGCGCCGCCATGGCGATGATCCGGCGCGCTTCCCGGTCGGCGGACCGGCGTGCCTGCTCCTTGATGTCACGCGCCAGCGCGCTGGCCTGGCCGCGGGCCTCGTCTTCGGCCCGCTGCATCACTTCACGACGGGCTTCCTCGGCGCTCAGTCCCGCGATCCGTTCCAGCCGCTGCCGCTGCTGCTCTTCCAGCCGGTCGATACCGGCGGTGCGCTCGCGCAGCTGTTCCTCGCGCTGTGCAAATGCCTCCTGCTTGCGGCCGAACTCACGCTCCCGCGCCCGGATCTCTTCCAGCTTCTGGTCCAGCTCCCCGCCCTGCATCTCGGTGCGGCGCTCGAGCCGCTCGAACTCCTCGCGGCGGCGGCCCAGTTCCTTCTCGGCCTCGTCGCGAAGCTTGAGTGCATCGGCCTTGGCCGCGAGCGCCGCCTCAGCGCGCAGCCGCTCGGCCTCGCGGGCGGCGCTGGAGCGCACGGCCTCGGCATCGGCATTGGCCCGGTTCAGGATGCCGGTCGCGCTGCGCCGCTGGCGTGCGGCATAGACAGCCACGACGATCACGCCGGCAAGGATACCGACCAGCAGCGCGGCGCCGATCGTCATGAGCGAAGTCGGGTTCATTAACGAGCTCCCGGGTACAGCGAATTCAATTGGCGGGCGGCCGCGGTGCCCGGGGCCCGCGCTTGGCGGGCGGCAGCAGCCGGGCGACGTCCTCGGCGAGGGTCGTCAGGCGAACCGCGATCTCGCGGTCGCCGCGGCGGGCCTGGAACAGCTCATCGGTAATGGCCAGGGCTGCGAGGATGGCGGCCTTGTGGCTCTCGACTGCCGGCATCGAGTCCTTGACCCGCTTGAGTGCGGCATCGAGATACGCGGCAACTTCACGGGTGTATTCCGGCGGCAGGTCGGAGCGTACCGAGAGCTCCTCGCCGCCGATGACCACGCGCACTGCGGTACGCTGGCTGCTCATGCCGTTCCTCCTGCCTGTTCCTCGAGGAACGAGAGACGCCCGACCAGCGACTGCACCCGCTCTCGCGCCGCATCCACCCGGTGGCGGAGCGCCTGATTTTCAGTTTCCAGTTGAACAACCCGATCGCGCGTAGCGCGGGGCGAAGGGCCGCCCGTACCGGCGGACGCCTGCTGCAGCTGCTGCAGGTCGGCCTCGGCCTTGAGGCAGCGCCGGCGCCAGGCCCCCAGTTCATCCAGCAGGTGCCGCACCAGCGTCTCAACCTCGTCAACGGCCTTGAGGTCCGGCCGCTCGTACGCGTATGCCACGGTGCCTCCGCGGGTCACTGTTCCCGTCGCCGAACTCCCGTCGCCCGCTCGAGGGCGCTGAGCAGCCGGGCTTCGGCTCGGTCCACTTCAGCCGATTCCAGAGTGCGGTCCGGCGCCCGGAACCGCAATCGCGCAGTCAGGCTCCGCGTGCCGGCAGCGACTCGCGGGCCCCGGTATTCATTGACGATCGTCACGGATTCTAGCATGGCGACACCCGATTGGGCGAACGCCGAGACGATCGACTCACTGCTCACGCCGTCGGGCACCAGCAGCGTCACATCGCGATCTGATGCCGGGGTGGCGGGCAGCGGCACGAAGACAGGGCGCGGCCGGGGCGCGCGAGTGTCCACTACCACCTCCAGCCCGAACAACGGCGCCGCCCATGGTGGGGAGTCCGCCTCGAGCAGCCGGGCCCAGCCACAGGGCTGGCCCTGGGCATCGGTGGCCTCCCAGCCGTCTTCGGCGGGACGAACGGCGGCGCTGGGCTGGGCCGCCTGCACGGCCACCTCGAAGAGGCCCTTGGGATCCCAGCGATCGACGTCGGGAGATGCTCCGGACCAATGCCCCGGCTCACGTCCACCGGAGATGACTGCCGCCAGGTGCATCGCCTCTGCCGGGCGGCCTGAACGCTCCCCGGCTGCGAATGTGGTACCGACCTCGAACAGGCGGATGTCCCGCACCTGGTTGGCCCAGTTTCGCTCCGCCTGACGCCGCAGGGAAGGCAGGATGGCCCCACGCAGCTGGCTCTCCTCGGTGGAGAGCGGATTGAGGAGCGAGACGCTGTTGCCCTCGTCCGGGGCCACCAGCGGCAAGGTGACCACCTCGTGCATGCCCTGGTCGACCATGGCCCGGCGCACCCGCGCCAGGGTGGCGACCTCCGGGGCATCCGCCTTGGCACCGGTTCGAAAGGCGCGAAGCTCGGCCGGGAAAGCGCCATAGCCGTGCATGCGGGCGACTTCCTCGATCAGGTCGATCTCTTCCACAAGATCGGGCCGCCAGCCGGGTACGTCCACCGCGATGCGGCGTTCCTCCGGCTTGGCCACGCAGGTGGCACCAATGGCGACGAGATGACGTTCGACAGTCCGCTGGTCAAGCGCCTGCCCCAGCACCTGCGCCACGCGATCGAGCCGGAGAAAGATGCGCGGCGGGTGAGACACCCGGGGCCACAGATCGACCGGCTCGCCATCTACGCTGCCGCCCGCCACCGCCAGCACCAGTGACATGAGGCGTTGAAACGCCTCAGGCGCAGCCCAGAGATCGACGCCGCGCTCGAAGCGGTAACTCGCATCGGTGCTGAGGCCGAGCGTTCGGCGGGTCCGGCGCACCTGGGTCGGCTGGAACCAGGCGCACTCAAGAAAGACGTCGGTAGTTCCGGCATCGACCTCGCTGGCTGCACCACCCATGACACCCGCGATACCGATCGGTCCCTCGGCATCCGCGATGATCGTCATCGAGCTGTCCAGCGCGCGGTCCACGCCATCGAGCGTGGTGAGCCGCTCGCCGTCCCAGGCGCGCCGGGCCATGACGGCTGGTCCGCGGAGCTTGTTCAGGTCATAGGCGTGGGTGGGCTGCGCATGCTCCAGCATCACGTAGTTGGTGGCATCCACCACGTTGTTGATGCTGCGCGCGCCCACCGACTCCAGGCGTCGGCGAAGCCACTCGGGAGAAGGACCAACCTTAACCCCCCGGATCACCGCGCCGTGGAAGCGGGCGCAGCCGTCGAGGTCTTCAATGCTCACGCGGACGCCGCCGGTACTTGTCGCCTCCGCGGCTCGCCCCTGCTTTCGCAGGGGTGACGGGCTCGGCGGCGGACCCATGGGATCAGCACCGGGCAGCTCCGGAAGCCGGAATGGTACGCCGAGTGATGCCGCGAGTTCGCGGGCGACGCCCTTGTGGCCGAGGAGGTCCGGGCGATTGGGGGTGACGTCCACCACAAAGCGGTCATCGGCCAGCGGCAGCACGTTGAGCAGGGGCGTTCCCGGCTCGGCGTCCACGCTGAGCTCGAGAATACCGTCATGCTCCTGGCCCAGGTCCAGCTCCCGCGCGGAGCAGAGCATGCCTTCGCTCACCTGCCCGCGGATCTTCCGCTTCTCGATCCTGAGCCCGCCCGGCAGTGTACTACCCACGCGAATGAAGGGATAGCGGCGCCCCGCCGTGACATTGGGCGCGCCACACACGACGTGCTTGTTCTCCGGGCTCCCGTCATTCACGAGACAGAGCCGCAGCCGATCGGCGTCGGGATGCGGCTCGACCGCTTCCACCAGCGCAACCACGATCTCACGCAGCCCCGCATGGACCGGTTCGATGGCATCCACCGGCGCCCCGAGCATGGCCAACCGCTCGGCGACGTCCTGCGCGTCGAGCGGTTGGCGCAGAAAATCTTCGAGCCAGCGACGGGAGATGTTCATGCGGTCTCCGCGAGCTGGCCGAGGAGGCGCATGTCGCCGTCGTACAGATGCCTGATGTCGGTGATTCCGTAGCGATTCATGGTGATCCGGCCCGGGCCCATGCCGAAGGCCCAGCCGGTGTAGCGCTCCGCATCCACGCCGCAGTTCTCAAGGACGCGCGGGTGCACCATGCCGCAGCCCAGGATTTCCATCCAGCCGGTGCCCTTGCAGGCGCCGCATCCGCTGCCGTGACAGAGCTGGCACTCGACATCCATCTCGGCCGACGGCTCGGTGAACGGGAAGTAGGAGGGCCGGAAACGGGTGCGCGTGTCGGCGCTGAAGAACCGCTGGGCGAAGTGCACCAGCGTCGCCTTGAGATCAACGAAGGAGATGCCCTCGTCCACCGCGAGGCCTTCGAGCTGCTGGAACGCGGGTGCGTGCGAGGGGTCGAACGGATCCTTCCGGTACACCATGCCAGGCATCAGCGCGCGCACCGGCAGGGGCTGGCCGATCAGGCTCCGGATCTGGACTGGCGACGTGTGGGTGCGAAGCAGGAGCCGTCCGCCATGCTCACCCGGCTCGGGTGGCATGTCGAGGTAGAGCGTGTCGTGCAGGTCGAGGGCGGGATGATCTGCCGGGAAATTGAGCGAGAAGAAGTTGTACCACTCGCTCTCGACCTCCGGACCGACCGCGATCACGAAGCCCAGCTCGCGGAAGATGCCGCAGATGTCGTTGATGGTGCGGGTGACGGGATGGAGACTGCCGGTCCAGCGGTGCCGGGCCGGCATGGTGAGGTCCACCTCGGCGGCCTGCTGCCGCTTCGCCTCGGCGGCGAGCGTGCTTCGACGGGCTTCGAAGGCGGCCTCGAACGCGGCCTTGGCCTGGTTCAGGGCGGCGCCGACGGCGCGCCGCTCCTCGGGCGGCAGGGTCGGAATGCTGCGGGCGAGCGCGGTGAGCGCGCCCGCCTTGCGACCCAGGATGGCGGTATGCTCCGCCTCGAGCGCCCGGGCATCCATGCTGGCGATGCCCGGGAGGCGCGAAAGCAGAGACTCCAGCTCGGGGATGCTCTTGGACATGCGCTCAGCGCGTAGCGCTCAGCGCTTAGCGCTCGGCGCCGAGCGCCATCTCCGCGATCTTCCCGAACGCGTCGGCGTCGTGGACGGCGAGGTCGGCGAGGACCTTCCGGTTGACCTCAACGCCGGCCTTCTTAAGCCCCGCCATCAGGCGGCTGTAGCTCAGCCCGTGGAGCCGGGCAGCGGCGTTGATGCGGGTGATCCAGAGGGCGCGGAACTCGCTCTTCTTCTTGCGCCGGTCGCGGTAGGCGTAGCGCATGCCGCGCTCGACATTTTCCTTGGCCGACTTGTAGAGCTTGCTGCGACCGCCGCGCGCACCCTTCGCGGCGTTCATGATCTTCTTCTTGCGGGCGTGGTGCGCGACACCGCTCTTTACGCGAGGCATGCTGGCTCCTTACGCCTTGAGCAGGCGGTTGATGCGCGGGTAATCCGCCGAGCTCACCAGGTCACCCTTCTTGAGCCGGTTCTTCCGCTTGCGCGACTTCTTGGTGAGGATGTGGGTGTGGTTGGCGTGGAAGCGCTTGAGCTCACCGGTTCCGGTGCGCTTGAAACGCTTGGCCGCGGCCCGCTTGGTCTTCATCTTGGGCATGCTGTCTGCTCTCCGTGCGCCTTACCGGGGCGCGAGTACCATCGTCATGTTGCGGCCTTCCAGCCGCGCTTCCGCCTCCACCTTGCCCACGTCGCCCAGCGTCGTGGCCACGCGGTCGAGGACCGCCTTGCCGATTTCCACGTGCGCCAGCTGCCGCCCGCGGAACATCATGGTGACCTTCACCTTGTTGCCTTCGCCCAGGAACTCGCGCGCGTGCCGGGTCTTGAAGTCGAAATCGTGGTCCTCGATGTTGGGCCGCAACTTCACTTCCTTCAGCTGGATGACGTGCTGCTTCTTCTTGGCGGCGCGCGCCGCCTTGGCTTCCTCGAACTTGTATTTCCCGTAGTCCATGATCTTGACCACGGGGGGACGGGCCATGGGCGCCACCTCGACCAGGTCGAGGCCCCGCTCCTGGGCCGCTGAAAGTGCTTCGTCAACCGGCAAAACTCCCAGCTGCTCGCCGCCGGGGCCTATCACTCGCACCGGGCTGATCCGGATCTGCCGGTTTACCCGGGTGCGGCGTTCACGGTCATTTGTGGACAGTGGCATGCTCCTGTGTGCGTGGTTCAGAAACAGAAAACGGACATCCGATGAAAGTCCGGACGTCCGCTGCGCCGCGGGCCCGCCCCGCGGAAATTCGCTTGGACCCGGTCGCGCCGCGCCGCGCGCGGGCTCAAGGGTGGGGCCCCATCGGGGCCCACTTGTGACGGGGCAAAGCTAGCCAGCTCACCCGCCAGTGTCAACCTGTTGTCCCGCCACGACCTCCGTCTCCTCGAGCTCAGTCGACGCGCCCCGCCGCACCAGCCGGCCCCACGCCACAGCGGGGTCGTGCTCGAAGATCAGCCGCCAGCCTTCGAGCACCGCTTCCCGCAGGAGCGAGCGCTTGCTCTCCAGGGTCCGGAGCGGCTCCAGGTCATACCCCATGATCCAGGGCAGCTTGAGGTGCGCCGACGTCGGCACCAGGTCGGCGATGAAGGCGGCCGTCTCGCCCCCGCTCTCGAGCAGCACGGCCTGGTGCCATGGCACGTGACCCGGCGTCAGTCGGGCGTGGATACCGGGCAGGATCTCCTGGTCGCCATTCAGCAGCCGCAGGCGCCCGCTGTTGGCCACCGGCTCGAAATTGGCCGGCAGGTAACTGGCCCGGGTGCGCTCGTTGGTCTTCCGGGCAAACTCCAGCTCGCCCCGCTGCATGACGTAGGTGGCGTTGGGAAAAGCGTTGCGCAGCACCGCCTCGCCCCCGGCCGCATCGGGCTCGAGCCGGGTGTTGCCGCCGGCGTGGTCAAAGTGCAGATGGGTATTGATAACGAACCTGACGTCATCGACCCGGTGGCCCGCCTCGATGATGGCGTCCTCGAGCTGGCTCTCCCCCACCCGGCCCGGGTTCTCGATCCCGTAGATGTCGCGAAACTTGGCGTCATCCTTGGTGCCGATTGCGGTATCGATCAGCACCAGCCCGTCCGGATGCTCCACCAGCAGGCAGCGCATGGCCAGGGGAATGCGATTCCGCGCATCCGGCGCAATGGCGCGTTCCCAGAGCGGCTTGGGCACCACGCCAAACATGGCGCCGCCATCCAGCCACTGCAGCCCGCCCTCGAGCGTGTGGCAGCGCAACTCGCCCAGGGTAAAGCTCCGCACCAGCGTCATGCGGGTCCCTCCGGCACCGAGTCGGCGCGTGGCTCCGACGGCGACGCCAGCCGCTTCCGCGGGCGCCGGGGCGCGCGACGCGACGCAATGGCCTCGAGATCCTGCAGCGTCCGCGCCCCGTCGCAGTGCGCCAGCTCCAGCAGCCGATGCAGCAGTTCCCCCGTCGCGACGGCATCGCCTGCCGCCCGGTGACGCGCCTCATTGGACAGCCCGAAGTGCTGGGAGAGATTGTCGAGCGAGCAGGAGCGCACTTCCCGGACCAGGCGGCGGGCCAGCCGCACCGTGCAGAGCATGGGCCCGTCCAGCGCCACGTCCCGCGCACGGCGCAGTTCCGCACCCACGAAGCCCCAGTCGAAGCGCGCGTTGTGCGCCACGAACACCCGTCCCCCCAGCGCCGCCAGCACGTCCTCGGCGATCTCGGCAAACGTCGGCGCATGCCGCACCGTGGCGTCGCTGATGCCTGTCATGGACGCGATGAACGCGGGAATTTTCCGCTCAGGATTCACCAGCGATTCGAACACCAGTTCCCGCCGCTGGCCCTGCACCACCACCACCGCAATCTCGGTGATCCGGTCACCGCCCCACGCGCGCATGCCGGTGGTCTCCACGTCCACCACCGCGAAGGTGCATGCCTCGAGAGCAGGAGACTCCTGTACCGCCGCCACCAGTCCCCAGCGGCCGTCCGCCAGTTGCCGGATGCGCGGGTCGGCGCCCAGCAATGCCAGCACCACACGGTCGGCGACAGTCCGCGGGGCCCTGGGCAGGCCCAGTACCCGCTCGCAGAGCACCGTCGAATTGCACGGGGCCTTCTGCAGTTCGGCCAGCACGCCTTCGAGCAGGGTGCCGGTCTGGTGCACCGCCACCCCCATCACGCGACGGCCCGCCTGAGGGGCATTGTCATGCAGCGCGGCCCCCCGCCTCCGCGAACGATCTCCGCCCCCTCGACCGTGATGACCACCTTCTCACCCTCGCGCACCGGGTCGTGACCCTGAAGAAATTCGTTGCCGTCCACCACCCGGAATCCCGACTGCCGCAGTTCCTCCACCGTGGCGACGTTGCGGGCATAGCTGATTACCTGGCCCGGGCGCACCGCGAGGAAATTGCAGGCCGAGCTCCACTGCTCACGGTCCTGGGTGAGGCGATGGCTGCCGCCCGCGAACACCGGCTCGAGCTGGATATCCACTTCCCGGAGTGCGGCGAAGAGGTTGGGCATCTCCCGTACCCCGTCCTCGCCACGACGTCGAAGAAGTACGGGCAGCCGCTCGGCGCCGGCAAAGAAAGGCGGGTATACCATGCCCAGGCCGTGATCGAGCTGGGAAAAGATCATGTCGAGATGGATGGCGGTGGGTGCCTTGGGCATCACTACAACCACGACTGCCTCGACCCCACCCGACGCAAACAGCACTTCCGACAGCCGGTCGAGTGCCGCGGTCGAGCTCCGCTCGCTGAAGCCCAGCAGCACCACATCCTCGCGCAGGACGTGCACGTCCCCGCCCTCGAGGGTGTAGTTGCTGCGACGCTCCTCCGAGCCGTCGTAGAGGATGCCATCGTTCGCGAGCGCAGGATGGAAGCGGAACAGCGTCTTGGCCAGCAGTTCCTCGGTCCAGCGAATGCCATAGCGCATCGAGCCGATGACCGCGTGGCTCCCGATGACCATGCCGATGTCCCGCGGAAAGAAGAGGTTGGGGAGCGCCGGCAGGGCGTAACGGACCTCATTGAGCGCCCGCGAGATGGCGCCCGGTTCTTCCTCAGTGCCCTCGATGAGCATGGACACCAGCTCCTCGGGCGGCAGCGCCGAGAGCCGCTGCGCCAGCGGCTCCGACGGCACCACGTCCATGGTCCGGCTCACGAAGAATTCACGCGCTTCCTTCACGTGCAGCACTTCGGTAAGCAGGTCGCGCACCTGCAGCACCTTGCTGAACCGCTCGAGCACCGCCACGAACTGCCGATGCTCACGCTGCGCCGACTCGACCTCGATGATGTCGTCGTAGAGATAGTCTTCGCGATTCTCGGGCGTGACGGCCTCGAGCTCGAGCCCCGGCGTGTGGACCAGGACAGATTCGAGCGGCGTCACTTCGGAAGTGATGCGGACAGCAGACATGCGGGAAAGGTAATCGCGTCAGCGAGCAGCGCGATTATGAAGAGCGTAGCTCAGCGTCTCGAGTTCGAGGGCCAGGTTGACGTTCTTGACCACGACATGCTCCGGCACCACTATCTGCACCGGCGCAAAATTCAGGATGGCCGTGACCCCCAGCTTCACCAGCCGGTCGGCGAGGGGCTGGGCCGGATCGGCCGGGGTGACCAGCACCGCCATGTCCATCGGCGTGGCGGTGAGCACTTCCTCCATCTTCGCTACGTCCTGCACGGTAAGGCCGTTCCAGCGGGTGCCGATCTTGGCCGGATCCACGTCGAAGATGGCCGCGATATCAAACCCGCGCTGGCGGAACCCGTGGTACTGCAGCAGCGCGCTGCCGATCTTGCCGGCGCCGATCATCGCCACCCGATAGCGCCGCTTGAGTCCCAGGATCTCGCGCAGTCGATCCATGAGCTCCGGTACCGCGTACCCCAGACCGCGCTTCCCGAACGATCCGAAGAACGACAGATCCTTCCGGACCTGCGCAGACGTCGTCCCCCCCCCGTGCGGCCAAGGCCTCGGAGCTGACCGTCTCGATGCCCTGCGCGGCGAACTCCTCGAGCAGCCGGAGGTACAGGGACAGGCGACGGATGGTGGATTCGGCGACTCTCGGCATGCCTTATTGTGAAATGTTTCACAAAGCTAGCATTCGCCGTCCCGGTCGTCAACGAGTCCCCGCATCACCGTCCAAAGCTGTTGCGGCGTCAAGGTTTCGGCTCGCGCATCTGGGCGGATGGCATTCCGCGCCAGGACAGCTCCGACGCTTTCCGGCGTCGCTCCGGTCACCTGCCTGAGGGAGCCCGCCAGCTGCTTGCGGCGCCGGCTGAAGAGCTCCACCACAAAGCGCCGAAACTCCGCCTGCCGCTCCATCGGCACCATAGGCGCCGGAAACGGCGTGAGCCGCACCACCGCGGATGTTACCTGCGGCGCGGGCCTGAATGCGCCGCGCGGCACGGCAAACAGTCGCTCCACCCTGGCCACCGCCTGCACGCCCACCGAGAGCGCGCC
>CBINCZ010000043.1:0-10576 GCA_966249295.1 uncultured Gemmatimonadales bacterium | reverse complement strand
CGTTTCATTATTTAACGACTTCGCCAGCGAGATGGTCTATCCCGTCCTCCCGGCCTTCGTGCTCGCGCTGGGGGGCGGGGCGGTGGCCTTGGGAGCCCTGGACGGGGCCGCAGACCTCACCTCGGCGGCCCTGAAATGGATCAGCGGGCGGCTCTCGGACCGGCCGGGCTGGCGGAAGCCCCTGATTCTGGGCGGCTACTTCAGCGCCGTGCTGATCCGACCGTTGATTGCGGTCGCCAGCGCGGCTTGGCAGGTGATCGGGTTCCGGGTGATTGACCGGATTGGCAAGGGGCTACGGACACCGCCCCGCGATGCCCTGATCGCCGACCTCACGCCACCCACCTCCCGAGGCCGGGCCTTCGGGTTCCATCGCGCCGCCGACCACTTCGGCGCGGTCCTCGGCTCGCTCGCCGCATGGGCCCTGCTCGAGCGCGGCACCGACGTCCATCGGGTGATCGAGCTCAGCCTGGTGCCTGGCGTGGTGGCGTTCCTGGTGCTCGCCCTGGTGCTCCGGAGTGTGCGAAAGCAGGAGGCGCCGCCAGCGGCAAAGTCAGAAGCGACGGGCCGAGTCTTCTGGGCGCCGGTACTGGTGCTGGCGTTCGTGGTGCTGGCGAGGATGCCGGAGGCACTGCTGCTGCTCCGGCTGCAGGATGCCGGCGTGGCGGTGGCCGTGATTCCGTTGGTGTGGGCAGGTCTGCATGTGGTGCGGACGGCAGCGAGCTATCCCGGTGGTGCGTTTACCGACCGACTTGGAGCCAAATGGAGCGTGGCAATTGCCGGCGTACTCGCGGCGCTGGTGATGGCTGCCTTCGCCCTCGACATCAGCGCGACGCTGGCGATCCTCGTGATGCTGGGGTTTGGACTGGTGGCAGGTTTATCGGAGCCCGCCGAGCGCGCGCTCGTGTCCCGCCTGTCGCCCAATACATTGGGCCGAGGTTTCGGCGCATATCACGCTGTGGTTGGAGTCGCGGCGCTGCCAGCGGCGTTGATCTTCGGGTTTCTGATGCAGCGCGAAGGGAATGCAGTGGCCTTCGGGGCTTCCGCGGTTTCGTTGATAGTGGCTACGGTAGTGTGGCTGGGTGTGAGGGCTGAGAGCTGAGAGCTGAGGGCTGAGAGCTTAGGGCGAGGCCGCCCCGTCGCTGAGCTGAGAGTCGGCAGACCAATTCAAGGATATCAGATGCGTCAGATGACCATTGTGCTGCTGCTTTCTATCCCGGCAGCGCTCCCCGCCCAGCAACCGTGGCAGGTTTTCACCCGCGAGCTCGATTCGCTCGCCCGGGCGGACGGCGTGGTGGGCTGGAGTGCGGTGCAAGTTGAGAACGGGAAGATCACGGCGCGGGATGACAAGGGCTGGGCCGATCGCGAATCGAAGCTTCGGGTTGGACCGGGCGTCGTCTTCCACTACGGCTCCATCACCAAGACCCTCACGGCTATTGCCATCATGCAGCTCGCCGAGCAGAAGCTCATCGGGCTGGATGATCCGATCGTGAAATACGTGCCCGAGCTTCGGCAGGTCCACGACCCCTACGGCGCCATCGACAGCGTGACCATCCGCATGCTGCTCTCGCACAGCAGCGGTTTCCAGAACCCCACCTTCCCCTGGCGGCGGTACGAGAGCTGGGAACCGTTCGAGCCCACCGAGTGGTCCCAACTGGCCGGCATGATGCCGTACATGTCGCTCCGCTTCCGGCCGGGGTCGCGCTACGGCTACTCCAATCCGGGCTACGTCTTTCTCGCCAAGGTGATTGAGCGCGTCACCGGCGATCCGTGGGAAGGCTACATCCACAAGAACATCTTCCAGCCGCTGGGGCTCACGGAAAGCTTCTTCCGGCAATCGCCCTGGTATCTGGCAACGCGCCGCTCCGGCAACTACACCGTCCGGCGCGACAGCGCCTCGGGCCGTGACTCCGCCGTCGCCAACGCCCGTGAGTTTGATCCCGGCATCACGGTCCCCAACAGCGGCTGGAACGCGCCATTGCGCGATCTGGCCACGTACATCGGCGTGCTCTCCGCGATCGCGAAAGGGGATTCGGCCTGGGCGCGCAAGCTCCTGCCGACTTCGGCGCTCCGCGCCATGTGGGAGCCGCGAAACCGCATTACCGGCAGTGAGTACAATGCCGGCAGCGACAACTGGATGGGCATGGGCTTCTTCATCTATCACCGCGGCGGTAGCACCATCGTGGGCCACACAGGGTACCAGGCGGGATTCCGTTCGCTGCTCTTCCTCAATCCCGGCACCGGCCGTGCCGTGATCGCGGTGCTCAACAGCGACAACAGCGCCGACGACCGGGGGTCCGGGGAGCGGCTGCACCTGATCGAGGAGGCGGCGTTGAGGGCGGTGGAGTGACAGGGCGAGCAGGGCGAGCAGGAGTGCTATTGACAAGGTGCGGGCCGGTATGAGAGAAAGGGGACAGTGATGCGGTCGAAGATGTGGAACCATCATGGTCCGTGGCCGTTGCTGGCACTCCTGGGTACCGTCGCATGCGCGGATGCGAAGTCCGAAGCGCACGGTGTTGTCCTGGACAGCGTCGCGACGGTGGTTCTCACTGAGCCGGACTCAGTGCCAGTCACCCAGACCCTTGCGCCGTTCCATGGGAGCGACGGCAGCTGGTACGTGACCGACAGCAAGGGCGGCCGAATCCTCCACTTCTCCTCGGCGGGCGCCTATCTCGGTGCCCTGGGGCGTCACGGACAGGGGCCTGGAGAGTTCGAGGGACTCGGCGAGGTGTTCGAGCTGGGGACGGACACGATCGCAGCAACCGACTGGAGCCTGCGACGCATCACGTTCTTCGCGGCGGGCCAGCGCTTGGATTCCATGCTGACGCTCTCCAGCCAGCCGATGTCGGCAACAGTGTACGGAAATTCTGTCTGGTTCGGAGGCGTGAATCCGGCATCAGGGACGGCGCTGTTGTGGTGGGACCGGAACACCAATCGCACTACGACCATGATTCCCGTGCCCGCGGATTTTCAGGAAGGCTCACCGCTGGTCGGGATCTTTACTAACGTGGCTGTCGTGCCGTGGGCGGATTCCATGCTGGTGGCGGTCGGCGGTTATCCATGGCTCCGCGTGTACACCACTTCCGGCGAGGCCGTCGATTCCTTCCTCGTTCCAAGCCGCCTCCGTCGAGGAGTTCCGCTGGATCTGCCGGCGCGCCTGGACAAGGCGCCCGATTTCCCCTCCATGTTTTCGG
Organism: uncultured Gemmatimonadales bacterium; assembly: GCA_966249295.1. Lineage (GTDB taxonomy): Bacteria > Gemmatimonadota > Gemmatimonadetes > Gemmatimonadales > GWC2-71-9 > CAMLHP01. The sequence continues at coordinate 7,385 of CBINCZ010000043.1, read as the reverse complement.
CGGCATCCGCGCTGCCGGCCGCTGCCGACATCGGCAGTGGCTGGCTCGCCTTCATCTATCTGGACCAGGATTATGACATGCAGCGCGGCATTCTCAACCCGCGTTCATACCTCACGCTGGTGAATCGCAGCAGCCACCGCGCATGCGTCGACATGCCCATTCCGGCATCGGGTGATGTGACCGCGTGGGGCGCCTTCGGCGGTGACACCCTGTATATGCTCGACCGCCGCATTACGGACACCGGCGGGCTGACGACGACGATCACGTCGTATCTGGTGCATCCGGACGCGTGCCCGGCAGAGGCGGTGATGCAATTCTGAGGAAATACGAGTCGAGGATCGACTGTCGACGGTGGTCGGGCTGCAAGGTTGCTTCGTCGAGCCCGTAGGGGCTGCGAGCATCGTCCTCTGGACCCCGACTTTCGTCGGGGTGACGGCGTAGACAGGTGCCTGTCCGTCCCGCCCGCCCTGCTCGCCTTGCCCGTCCTGTAGGCCTGTCGTACGTTCAGCCCCATGTTGCCACCCCAATTCGGTTTCGGCCAGCAGCCCGACTGGGAGGGAGATGCTCCTGAGTCCCGGGCCACGGCACTGGCCGAGCCACAGCCACAACCGATCATTCCCAAGGGGTTCCGGGGCAAGACCGCCATCGTCACAGGTGGTGCCACCGGCCTGGGCCGGGCCGTGGCCCACGAGTTTGCCCGGCTCGGCTGCAATGTTGCGTTCTGTTATGTGAACCTGCCTGGGCGCGATGTGACGGAACAGGCCCTCCTGACCGAGACCTCACTCAGCAGCTTCGGGGTAGGAATTTTTGCCGCCAAGTGCGATGTTCGCGATCGGTCAGCGGTCGAGGCTTTCGTGGCGGCAGTCAAGAAGAAGCATGGCGCCATTCACTACCTGGTGAACAACGCCGGTATCGCCAACGATGGCGCACTCTGGCGGCTCTCGTAGCACGCCTGGCGTGAAGTGGTCGACACCAATCTCACCGGCACATTCAACTGCATTCGTGCCGTGGCGCCCACGTTCCGCGAGCAGCGCTGGGGGAAGGTGGTGAACGTCAGCGCACACCAGACCCTGCGTCCCGGATTCGGCGTCGCCAACTATGCCGCCAGCAAGGCGGCCGTGGAGGGCCTCACCCGTGCCGCGGCGGTCGAGCTGGGGCCCGCCAACGTGAACGTCAACGCGGTGGCTCCCGGCTTCATCCGCACGGAGCGCATGAGCATGCTGCCCACCGAGGTGGTGGACAAGGCCCGCAAGCACAGCGTCCTCGGCCGGCTGGCTGAACCCGAGGACGTGGCCCGCGTGGTGAGCTTCCTCTGTTCCGATTCCGCCCGCCACATCACCGGGCAAACGCTGGTGGTGGATGGGGGGCTGTCGCTGGAATAGACCGCTAGACGGTTGGACGGCTAGGCGGCCAGGTCTTACCTTCGAGTTCCAGCCGTCTAACCGTCTAGCCGCCCAGCCGTCTCTCCTGATTACTTTTCCCCCATGCACCGTCCTCGCCGCCTGCTCCTGGCCACCCTCCTCCTTGTGGTGGCCGCGCCGCTCCGCGCGCAGGAGAGCAAGTTCCTGAACCACCAGCTTAACGTCATGCCGCTGGCGGGCCAGAAGATTGCCGTCCTGCCCATCACCTACGTGGTGGCGGACCCGGCCTTCACCGCTGACAGCGCATGGCAGTCCTGGAGCGACCGGGTGCCGGCGCTGCGCCGAGCCGATTCATTGGTGGACGCCGAGCTGGTGGCACGCTCGCCCGAGGTCAACTGGATCCTGCCGCCCGAACTCCGAAAGATTTCGCGCCGTGCCGGCGGAATGCTGGCCAATCCCGACGAGATGGGCCAGGCCATGCTCCGGAATGAGGGGATCAAGGAAGTGCCCGACAACCTGGCCGCGCCGCTCCGGAAATTCGTCGCCCTGACCGGTGGACGCATGGCGCTGGTTCCTGCTGCGCTGGGCTTTTCGCGCGATCCTGACGGCAGCTGGCGCGCCGATCTTGCCCTCGTGCTGGTGGACGCCCGCCGGGCCTCCGTGGTCTGGCGCTCGCTTGCCGTCGGGCGCGGGGCAAGTCCCGATATCGCGGCCCAGCGGGCCGCTGCCTCGATCTTTCCCTGAGACTTTCCCATGGCATTTGACGTCACCCTGATTCCCGGCGACGGCATCGGACCCGAGATCACCGAGGCAACCGTGGCAGCGCTCGAGGCCACCGGTGCTGTGTTCAGCTGGGATCGACAGCTTGGCGGCATGGCGGCGGTCGAGGCAAGCGGGACACCGCTGCCTGACGAAACCATCGCCAGCATCCGGCGCACGGGCCTCGCGCTCAAGGGGCCGCTCACCACGCCGGTGGGCGAGGGCTACCGCTCGGTCAACGTGGGCCTCAGGAAGGAGTTCCAGCTCTACGCCAACATCCGGCCCACCCACACCATCGTTCCCGGTGGCCGCTTCGAGAACGTGGACATCGTGCTGGTGCGCGAGAATCTCGAAGGGCTTTACGTCGGCGTCGAGCATTACGTACCGGTGGGCGAAGATCCGCGGGCCGTCGCCGAGTCGCTGGCGATCGTGACGCGGGTGGGGTGCGAACGGATCGTGCGCCACGCCTTTGAATACGCACTCGGCCACGGGCGGCGAAAGGTCACCTTCGTCCACAAGGCCAACATCCTCAAGGCCGCGAGCGGCCTCTTCCTGGAATCCGCGCGGAAGATCGGCCAGGAGTACGAAGGCCGGATCGAATCGAACGACCTGATCATCGACAACGCCGCGATGCAGCTGGTGATGCGTCCCGAGCAGTTCGATGTCATCGTGACCACCAACATGTTCGGCGACATCCTGAGCGACCTGATCTCGGGCCTCGCCGGAGGACTGGGGCTGGCGCCGGGGGCGAATATCGGCAAGAATGCCGCGATCTTCGAGGCGGTGCACGGCAGCGCTCCTGATATTGCCGGCAAGGGCGTGGCCAATCCCTCGGCGCTCATGCTGGCCGGCGCCATGATGCTCGATCACCTGGGGGAGGCCGAGCGGGCCGGGCGGCTTCGCGCCGCCATCGAACAGACCATCGTCGCCGACAACATCCGCACCCGCGACCTCGGCGGCAGCGCCACGACGAAGGAGTTCGGCCGTGCAGTTGCCCAGCGGCTTCGCTGAGGTCCCCTGCGCCCGCTGCGGCAAGTTCGTCCAGGGCATCCAGATCGGTGAACTCTGCCGCGACTGCCTCCGCCAGCGGGCCCTGCGTGCAAGTCGGTACGCCAGGCTCATCTCCCTCGCGGTGACCGCGGGTTTCGCGTTCTACGTCGTGTCCCGCACTCCACTTTCACGCACTGGCCGCCTGTGGCTCGCCGCCGGCGCCATCATCATCTACTTCGTTACCCGCAAGGTCGCGTACGGTGCGCTGATGCGGCACCTGCCCGACTGACCGGGTCAGGGGTTTTTCATGTCTCGAACGCGACCCTTGCTCGCCGCCCTCGCGCTTGCGGGCGCCGCGCCGCTCCCGGCCCAGCAGAGTCTCACCATCTACAACGACGGCCGTGTGCTCATGCGGCAATCCTTTGACGTGAAGGTGCCGAGTGGAACGTCTCGCGCCTCGGTGAACATCGGCGCAGCCGATCCGGCCTCCGTCTTCGCACTCGATCCAGGCGTCAGCATCAGCCACGCCATATTCGAGGGCACGCTCTCGGAGGAGGACGTGATGCGGCGGGCGGTAGGGAAGGAAATCCGCTTTGTGACGACCCGGCCGTCGGGTGGAGGTGCGGTGCCCGACACCATCCGCGCCACGGTCCTGAGCGCCGATCCGCTGCGACTCAAGCTGGCAGATGGTTCAGTCACGTTCAGCATGCCCGGCCGCGCGCTCTATCCCGCTGACCTCGCGGGTGGTGAGCCCTCGCTGGCGCTCGACCTTGCCAGCAAGTCCGCGCTCGATCGGCTCCGGCTCGGCTACTTCACGAGCGGTGCGCGCTGGAGCGCTGGGTACGCGGTGATCCTGGACAAGTCGAGCGCGCGGGTAAGTGGCACGGCGGCACTCAGCTCCGATGCCCTCGCGGTGCAGGATGCCGACGTGCAGCTGCTGGCGGGAGACGTTGGCAGGGCGGGGTCAGCACCCCAGCCGCCCAGGCCGCTGTATGCGCGCGCCGAGGCCGCGAAGGCAGCGGACGCAGTCGGGGCAGTGGAGCAGCGGGTGGGCGAATTCCATCTCTACACCTTGCACGGCAAGCAGACGCTCAGGCCGGGCCAGACCACGCTCGCGTCGCTCTTCACGCCAGTGACGACACCCTATGAGAAGCTGTACCTGGTCCGCGGCTCGGTGCCGTACTGGGGCTACCTGCCGCAGACTGGTGACGAGGGCGAGGTGCCGGTGAGCATCAACTACACACTCAAGCGCGAGCGGAAGTCGCCGTTCGGCGAGACGCCGTTGCCGGCGGGCGTCGCTCGCGTCTATCAGGCTGATGACGCCGGACAGCTGCAGCTGGTGGGCGAGGCCGCGGTGGACCACACGCCCGCAGGCGAAGATCTGCGGCTCGACGCCGGCACCGCGTTTGACCTCTCGGCCAAGCGGGTCCAGACCTCGTACACCACCCGTCGCGACAGCACCCAAGGGACCTGGCGCACCACGGCCACCGCCGATTATCGCGTGACGCTCAGCAATGCCACCGATTCAGCGGTCACGGTGGTGGTCGAGGAGCGGCGCGCCGGCGAGTGGGCCATCGTGTCGAGTTCGGTCCCGGCGCGGAAGGTCTCGTCCACGGCTACCCGCTTCGGCGTGAAGGTGCCGGCACGCGGCGAGGCAGTGCTCACCTATCGGGTGCGGGCGGTCTGGTGACCGTCACGCTGCTGCACCTCTCGGATGTCCATTATGGAGTGGACGCCCAGCTCGACCAGCTCGAGGCGATTGAGGAGGCCGCGCCATCGCTCAAGCCGGACGCTGTCGTCCTCTCGGGCGACCTTTCCCAGCGTGCCCGGCACGGCGAATTCCAGGCGGCACACGCCCTGCTCAAGGGCCTGGAGCGAACGGCGCCGACCTTGGTGGTCCCCGGAAATCACGATGTGCAGTGGTGGAAAAGTCCGATGCACCTGTTTGGCACGCAGCGGCTCTATACCAAGTACCGGCGCTGGTTCGGGGAGAACCTCACCCCGACGCTGGAGATTCCCGGCGCCGTGATCGCAGGGGCACTCTCGGCGTGGGGTGTCGCGCCCGGCTCCATGACCTGGAACCTGCGCGACCTGGCCGTGAAAGGTCACCTTCCCAGGTCGGAAACCAACCGGGTGCGCTCCATCTTTGCCGAGGCGCCCGCGGGGGCGGCCCGGGTGCTGGTGATGCACCACAACGTGCTTCGCGGCGGCATCTCAGAGCGGATGGGCCTGGCTCACTATTCCGACGCCCAGCGCCGAATCGCGGACACCGGTGCGGACGTGGTCCTCTGCGGGCACGATCACCAGGAGGGAGCGGGGCAGGTGGGGAACGTGGTGGCCATCAGCACGGCTGGCACTCACACCTCGCGCACCCGCGGTGGCCGCCCCAGCGTCTTCAACATGGTTACCATCAAGCCCGCCAGTGTCGAGATCCAGCACTATCGCTGGGAAGCGGAGCGCCGCGAATTCGTCCCGTCCGACCGTCACAGCTTCGCCCGGCGCAAGGGGGAGGCGGCGGTGTCCGTGGCTGGGGGTGGGGGAGCATTGTGACAGGACGGGCAGGACTGCCAGGGCGGGCGAGACGGGCAGGTGGGTTGGGCAGGATGGGCGGGATGGGCGAGTGACGTGTCACGCTGAGCGCAGCGAAGTGCGCGAAGCCTTCTTGCGAGACAAGCTGCATGCCCTCGGCCTCCGATCGCTGAAGCACCTTGTCCTCCATCGCAATCGCGTCGTGCTCCTCACGTTCACTCGCGGCGTGCTGCGACTGCATGAGGGCTATGCCTCGGCGCCCGACGAGGTGCTGCGAGCCATCGTGCGATTCCTCACGCCTTTCACGCGTCGGCGCGACCGCCTCGCCGCGCGGCGGACATTCGTCGCGTTCCCCGTAGACCAGTTCGCACCGAGTCGCCGAGCCGTCGAGCCGTCGAGCCGTCCAGCCGTCGAGTCCGACCGCCCCTGGCTCCAGCGCCTTCGCGTCGAGCATGCCAGACTCAACCGCGAGCGGTTTGGCGGCGAACTGGGCGAGATCCCCATTCGCCTCAGCGGCCGCATGCGTCGCCGGCTGGGCCACGTGGCGCTCGACCGGGCCACCGGACGAGCGACCGAGATCGCCATGAATCGGCGGCACGTGCAGCGCGATCCCTGGACACTGGTGGAGGACACCCTGCTGCACGAAATGGTGCACCAGTGGCAGGCGGAAACCGGGCGGCGGGTGGATCATGGGGCGGAGTTCAGGGGAAAGCTGGCTGAGGTCAACGGTCAACCTGTGACGTATATTTCAACCTCCCATGACGATCCCTCGTGGCCTCGCCGAGGCTCTGGCTGATCGGTATACCATCGAGCGCGAGCTGGGCGCCGGCGGCATGGCGCTTGTTTTCCTCGCGCGCGACCTCCGACACAATCGCCACGTGGCGATCAAGGTCCTCCGCCCCGAGCTGGCCGCCTCCCTGGGCGGCGACCGGTTCGTGCGCGAGATCCAGATCGTGGCCCAGCTGCAGCATCCACACATACTTCCGTTGCTCGACTCCGGCACCGCCGATGCCCCCGACGGGTCGTTCCTCTATTACGTGATGCCGTTCGTGGAAGGCCAGTCGCTGGGGCAGCGCCTGGCCACGAGCGGTGAGCTCCCTGTGCAGGAGGCGCTCAAGCTGCTCATCGAGGTGGCCGACGCGCTCAGCTACGCCCACGCGCATGGCGTGGTACACCGCGACATCAAGCCTGACAACGTGATGCTGTCCGGCCGCCACGCGCTGGTAACAGATTTTGGCGTGGCCAAGGCGGTGAGCATCGCCACCGGGAGCGTCACCCGGACCACTGCGGGAGTGGCACTCGGCACTCCCGCCTACATGGCCCCGGAGCAGGCTGCTGCTGACCCCATGCTGGACCACCGGGTGGACATCTACGCTCTGGGTGTACTGGCGTACGAGCTGCTCACCGGACGGCCGCCCTTTGTGGCCGGCTCGCAGCACCAGGTGCTTGCGATGCATGTGTGCCAGGTGCCGGACCCGCTCTCGCGCTATCGGCCGGGGATCGGAGCGGAACTCGAAGCGGTGGTGATGCGCTGTCTCGCCAAACGGCCGGCTGACCGCTGGCAGACGGCGGAGGACCTGCTCCAGGCGCTCCACACGACACAAGGCACGGGAACGACGACTGCCGCGAGCGCTGCGGTCGCCACTGCGAACCCATCGTCGCGCCGACTCCGCTGGGGACTTGCGGGTGTCGGCGCCGTGGCGATCGCTGCGGCGGCGTGGGCGGTGCGCGAAGGGTCGCGGCCGG